>PLDP01000054.1 GCA_003136795.1 Actinomycetota bacterium | reverse complement strand
AGTGGTCGATGGAATCGGGACGGTGCTCGTCTACTTCTTCGAGCGGAACGTCAAGCAGACGGACGTCCACAGCCTGTTCGACGCGTTCTTCTTCACTACGGTGCAGCTCCTGACGGTTTCGTCGCAGATCAAGAATCCGCTCAGCGTTGCCGGACGAGTGGTCGATGTCTTCCTCGAGATCTGGGCCGTGCTCGTCGTCGCGGGCTCGGCAGGCGCGATCGCGAGCTTCTTCCAGACCGGCGACTCGGAGTAACGCCTACGGAAGACGCGTAGACGTCTTCGCAGCGCAGGGGTAACGAGCGTCGCCTGCGCGAGTGTTCGGGAATGACGCCTGATGGGCGAGTCCCACAGCTAGCCGAGTTTGCCCAGGATCTTCTCCTGATTCGCAAGGATCTGGTCGAGCTTCGACTGGTTTGACTTGATCGCCACCTGGTTCGCAAGGATCTCTTCGAGCTTCGCCTGATTGGCGATTATTGCGGCCTGATTGGCAAGGATCTGATCCCGCTTCTCGCTTGATGCGTCTGACATGAAGCCCCTCGTTGTTCATCGGTGCAGGGTTCGCGAATGTCACCCGAGTTGGAGTGTCAGCGGCGGGTACTCGGCGTCCCCGGAAGCAGGAATCCTCCCACTCGTGCTCAACCGTCACATCCGTAATTCAAAGCACCGATGCTGACCTGGGCCAGTGTTCGCGAATGACGCCAGAGACATGTTCGCTAGGCACCTGTTATGCAGGTCGGATTCGAGGCATCGGGAGCCGCAGACGCGGTGTCCGCGGCTCCCGACCGATGTCCGCCTAGCCCTGGCCGGACTGCGCGCCGCCGTCGGCCGGCGGGCCGCCGAGTGGGCCGCTCCCCGCCGGGGCGTCGACGACCTCGCAGGGAGGGACGTCACCCTGCGCCCAGGCGATGCCGAGGGCCCGCGCACCGCCGGGACCGGTCTGCGTGGTGATCACCAGCGTGGTGCTGGAGGGCAGGTCCCCGCTGATCGTGAAGCGGGTGCTGCCGTCGCTCGTGCGCCAGACCTCGCTTTCGTGCATCCCGCCGACTGCGCCGGCGCCGGCCGGCGTGAACCACGGCTGCTTGCAGGCCTTCCCGGCCGGCAGGTACTGCACGACGGCGTTCACGCCAGCCGCCTGCAGCTTCGCCTGTAGCCCGGCCGCGTCGCTGATTGAGTCGATCTCGACCGTCACCGTGCCGTCCGCGTTCTTGGTCACGGCGTAGGCGGCCTGCGTGCCCGCGGAGAGAAAGAACACCCCGGCGCTCACGGCCGCCGCCAGAACCGCCGCGAGCCCGCCCGCGAGGACGAGCCGCGGCCCGCGCCAGAGCGAGCGGCGCTGCCGGCGGTCGACCGGCTGGGCCACAACCAGGCTCTGCAATTCCCGCAGCAGCCGCTCTTCGAAGTTGCTCACGTCGTCACCTCCGGTAGGTCGCTCCTGTCAAGGTCGAGGAGGTCGAGCCGGCTCCGCAGACGGCGGCGCGCACGGTGCAACCGCACGCGAGCGGCGCCGGCGCCGATGCCGAGCGCCCGCCCCGCCTCGCCGACGGAGAGGCCATCGAGCGCGACCAGTTCGAGCACAGCCCGCTCGCTCGCCGGGAGCCGGATCACGTCACGGTAGAGCTCTCGCGCGGCTGACTCGCCGTCGATCCGCTCTTGCAGCGCGGCCAAGTCGTCTTCGTCGACCAGCTCGCGCCCGCGGATCCGGGCGTCCCTCCGCAGCTCCTTCGCCTTTCGTCGGCGCTCACCGGCGACGACGTTGCGAGCGATCCCGAACAGCCACGCCACGGGCTCGCCCCGGCTGCGCCGGTAGGAGCTGGCCGACTCGATCACAGCGACGAACACGTCAGCGGTCAGATCGGCCGCCAGGTACGGGTCGTCGACCCGGCGGGCAACGAACTGCTGTACAGCCTCGACGTGCTCGCGGTAGAACCGCTCGAACGCGTTCGGGTCGGATGTGATCTCGGCCAGCTCCTGCACACGCACTCCTCGAATCCTCTTTGTCAGAGGTTCTTCGTCGGAGTGACCCGATGCGTTACGTGCCGCGGGGCGGCCTCGTACCGACGGCGCTCGGCAAACCGCCGACGCTCGCTTGGGCCAGTGTTCGGGAATGACGCCAGAGCGCGCTCGGTCCGAAGAGGTGTCTGACCCCCTTGCGGTACGCGAATGCGTCGCAGACGTCAGCGCTGCTCGCGGCTACCGCAGATGCTCGCGTTCACTCGGCTGCCCTGTCTCGCTTCGCCTCGTCCTCCATCTTCGCGAGCCGCGTGTAGTAGTCGGGGAACTCATTCAGGTGAGCGAGGGCGATCTTCCCCGTCACCACCGGATCGCTGCTCGTGACATTTGTGGCGGGATCGTGAAGCCCGTGCTCGAGTTCAACATCCAGACCCATCCGGAACTGCTCGACGTCGAACGGAGCAGAAGCCCAGTCAATCCCGATCTCAGTCCCAACCTGCCGTGCCTCGTCGCTAGTGAAATTCGCTCGTTCCGTCATGGCCACCCTTTCGTGTCGCTAAGCGTCCACAATCGTACGAGCTTGCGGCACCAACGACATTTCCCTGGGCCAGTGTTCGCGGATGACACCTGAGCGCCGTAACGCGAACTCAGCCACGATCGCGCCAAAGAACAGGATCAGGCCGACGACGATCACGACATCCCCGAGCGCCGACCGGCGCAGCACGGCAAATGCGGTAACGATGCAAAGGATCCCAACGGCGTACGGCAGGATGAGTCGCTGGCGCAGCCACACGAGCGCCTGTTACCCGCTCACGCGAGCAATCACTCTGGTCTGGGCCAGTGCTCCGCAATG
>PLDP01000252.1 GCA_003136795.1 Actinomycetota bacterium | reverse complement strand
GCGGGGTGCTACTTCTGCTTCAGGCTCTGGCGCAGCGCCTGAGCCGCCTGGTGTGCGGCGTCGAGCGCCTGCTTCACCGCCGCCCGCTGCTGGGCGAGCGCCTGGTTTGCCTGCTGCAGAAGCGGCTTCAGCTGGCCCTGCCCGGCCTTCGCGGCCCGCGCAGCCTGCACATCGGTCTGAAGCTGCGCCCAGTCGGCCGCCACTGGGGGCACGAGCTGCGCCCGGTCCGCCTGGACCTTCTGAGCGTCGGCCTGCAGCGTCGTCCGGATCGTCACCCTGTTCGTCGAGCCCTGCAGCGACTGCACGTCGGCCGAGATCTTCTCGGCGTCGGCCTGGACCGTGCTGTGCAGCAGCGTCGCGTCCGTCATGAGCTTCTGGACGTCCGTCTGGACGGCCGCAACCGGGTCGGAGCCCGCCCGCGCGACCGTTGTGGCCCCGGCGGCCAAGAGCGCGACCGCCGCGAGCATGAGAACCCTCCTCGTCATTCCTTCCTCCTAGCTGGGATTGCGCCTGACCGACGGTCGTATCGGCCGGGGAGTCGCCAACCTGGAGCGCAAACGAGGGCTTTCAGCCGAAGCCGAGGATGAACTTGGCGTCGTCGGACATCTTCTCCGGCGACCACGGCGGCTCGAATGTGAGCTCGCTGGAGACGGCTTCGACGCCCGGGATCTCGCGGACGACGCGCTCGATGTCTTCCTGGATCATCGCGCCGGCCGGGCAGCCCATCGACGTGAGCGTGTAGTGCACCTTCACGTTCGGGCCCTCGATCTCGGCGTCGTAGAAGAGGCCGAGCTCGACGATGTCCATCCCGAGCTCGGGGTCCTCGACGCCGCGGAGCGCCTCGACGACCTCTTCTCTGCTTGGCATGCCGCCCAGGCTAGCTCAGACGCACTTCTTCGCGCCGGTCGCGGGCGAAGAAGTGGATGCCGTCCACGAACCGCACCCAGTTGCAGCGGGTGCACATCACGAGCGAATGCGTCCGGGCGGAGTCGGCGAGGAAGCGGACGCCGCGCAGCAGGTCGCCGTTCGAAACGCCCGTCGCCGCGACGATCACCTCTTGGGGCGCGAGATCGTCGATCGTGAAGATGCGGTCGATGTCGTCGATGCCGTGCTCCTGGGCGGCGGCGATCTCGGCGCGGCGCGTCGGCCAGAGTTGCGCCTGCAGNNGAGGCGCGGATCTCCTCGATCAGGTCGTGGTGGCGCGGACGGTCGAGGACGATCGCGGTGACGTCGTTGACCATGCGGTCGAACGCCTCGGCGATCGCGCGGATGTTGTCGCCGACCGGGCTCGACAGCGAGATCTTCCCGAGCGCGCGCGGGCCGACCGCCATCTTGCGCATGTACATGTCGGGCAGCGACGGCATCGAGCCGCGAGGCGCCGCTGCGATCATCGAGATCGCATTCGTGCCGCCGCGCGCAACGACCGAGCGGCCTTCGAGCGGGTCGAGCGCGAGGTCGTACGCCTCGCCGCCGAGCCCGATGCTCGAACCGGCGGCCAGCTGCTCGGCGTCTTCGTGGCCGCCGATCACGACGTGGCCGCTGATCGGCATGCGCTCGAGCGCGAGGCGCGCGCCGGAGAACGCGGCGTCCTCCGCTGCCTGCATGTCCGCGCGGCCGAGCCAGCGTGCCCCGGCGAGAGCGGCCCGCTCGGTCACCCGTGCGAACGTCTCGCACTGGCAGGGGGCCCGCGTTTCGTCGACCTGCTCGGTCACGCGGTCTGTCGCGTCCGTTCGGCTGCCTGCATGACGAGCTCGATCACCTGGTCGATCGTCCGCTCGACGTTCGCGTTCTCGACCACCGGCACATGCTCACGGTGTGCGCGCCCGACGATGTAGGTCTGAACCCGGCGGATGGCATCCAGCCGGTCAAGGTACTTGTCCATCGCACGCACACCGCCGGTGGAGGAGTCGCGCACGTGGAAATGCAGCCGGTGCACGTCCTCGTCGGCGATCTCGATCACGATGTGGACGAGCAGCGCCCCTTCCAGCTCCACCGGCAGCAGTCCCGGGACGAGGTGGACGCCTTCGAGCACCATCGACCAGCCTTCGGTGAGCGCGCGCCGGAGCGCGGCCTCGACGCCGACGCACACGTGACGGCACTGGTCGACGAATCCGACGATTGTCGGATCGCCGGTGACTTCCTCGTCGAGCGCCTCGCCTGCCTCGAAGCTCGAGAAGTGGATCGTCGGCATGAACTCCGGTGAGAAGAACGCGCGCATCGTCTGTCGGATGAAGTCGGTCGAGGCGACCCGCGTGATGCCGAGCCGGTGCGCGACCTCGGCTGCGACTGTCGACTTGCCTGTGCCGGTGGAGCCGCCGATCAAGAGGACGATCGGCACGTCCAGCGACTGCAGGTCGGCGAGCCGGCGCAGCCGGCCGATCGCCCGCTCCGCCTCCTCCTCGCCGAGCACCTCGCGCGCGAGCGGCTCGAGCCGGTCGACCTCGAGCGCCGGGATGCCGCGCTCGGCCAGCTCGAGCTCGATGCGCCGCGCCAGCTGATAGGCACGGTCGGCCGGGACCCCAGCGGCGATCAGCGCACGCGCCATCAAGCCCTTCGAGTACGGCAACCCGTCGTCGCCGAGCGGCAGCGGCTCGCCATGCCTGTGTTGGGTCATACGGCGACCGGCATGAGTGCGAGCAGCCGCTCGTCGAGCCCGGGCGCGATCACGTCGTTGTCGGCGAGCACCACGCGAACACCGCGCGAGAGCGCGTGCTCGACCACCACGTCGACCGCCGCAGCCTTCAACTCGACGAGATACGTGTCGGCGTCGACGAGATCGCGGCGCAGCGCCTCACGGTCCGCGAGGTTGGTCGAGACGTGGACGACCTTTGCGTCCAGGTGCGAGACGTCGCGCGCACCCGCTGTGAAGACGGCGACGCGGCCCTCGAGCGGCGCGGTCGCACGAAGCCGCAGCTCGAAGTCCTCGAGCACGACGTCGGAGATGAGCCGCCGGTAGGTGTTCAGGTAGTCGTCACCGGACTCGCCGCGTCCGACCACGAGCACACGGCGGTCGACGTCGATCGGCGGGATCGCCGCCCCGCTGCCGTCGAAGACGACCACGTCCGGCTGCCGCTGCGCGGCAAGCGCCGCGCCCGCGGCGACGTTCGAGACGAAGACGGCGCCGGCCAGGCCGCCGCCCGCGCGCCGGCAGCCGATCGTCGGGACACCGGCTAGCGCCGCGATCTCGAGATGGTCGGACGCGGCGTGCCGCCCCGCGCGCGACAGCGCGACGAGCTCGTCGAGCGACGGCGGCGACTCGACGAGCTCGGGCTCGGGCGGGCCGCCGCGGCCCATCGCCACGACGACCACGCTCCGCTCGCGGGCGAGCAGCCGCGCGAGGTGCGTCGTCACGGCGGTCTTCCCCACGCGCTTGCCCGTGCCGATCACCGCGATCGACGGCAGGTCGAACGGCTCGAACGTCGGCGGGTCGAAGCGGAAGTCGGAGCCGACGTAGGGCAGCCCTGCTGCGAGCGCTCGTGAGGCCCAGCGCATCCGTTCGGCCGGCCCGAGCACGGGCTCGTCCGAGAGGTCGACGACCACCTCCGCCCCGTCGAAGCCGTCGACGAGCGGCACGCCGTAGTCCGCGTCGCCGCGCAGCTTCTCCGTGCCGCCGACCATGATCGCTCCGATCCACTCGTACGGGAGCGCCCGCAGTGCGTCGCGCACCACGGGCGCGTAATGCTCCCCGTCGATGAGGGCGACCGCGCGCTTCACCGGCGCGCCGTCACCTCGCGCTCGATGCGGCCGGTGTACTTCTCGTACTCACCGGTGACGAGGTCGAACTGGATGATCCGCTCCTGCCCGTGGAACGGATACCGCCGCCACACCGCAGCGTGGTTGCCCGACACCTCGACGACGTTGTAACAGGGCCGCGTATTGCCACGAAGGCGCAAGGTGGAGACGGTCCCGGTGTTGACGACGAACAGGCTCTCCAGTTTCCACGCGTAGGGCACATGCTTATGACCGGAGAGCACCAGGTGGACACCCGCGCGCTGCAAGCACTCGATCGCATCACCGGCGTCGTAGACGACGTTCCGCTCGCGCCCGGTGCCCGGGATCGGCAGCAGGTGGTGGTGCAGCACGAAGACGCGCAGCTCGGACGGCTCGGCCGCGAACTGCTCCTCGATCCACCGGTAGCGGCCCCGTCCGATCTGCCCGTGGTCGAGATCGGGCTCGGTCGAGTCGACGGCGACCACGGTCGCACCGCCCTTTCGGAGCACCGAGCTTCGCTCGCCGATCAACTGCTCGAAATGCACGTAGCCGACGTTCCGCGAGTCGTGGTTGCCGGGCACGACCACGAGCGATTCGCAGTCGATTCGGTCGAGATAGCGCTTCGCCTGGGCGTACTCCTCCTTGAAGCCGAAGGCCGTCAGGTCGCCCGAGCAGACGACGATGTCGGGTTTCAAGTCGTTGATCTCGGCAATCGCTCTCTCCATCAGATCCGGCACGAAATGCGGATCGCCACAGTGGAGATCTGAAAGATGAGCGATCGTCACTCCCATTCGGCCCAGTCTAGGGCATCCGAGGCCACTGCTACTCTGCCTGCAGTGATGCCGGAAACACCCGTTTTCCAGGCATATTGCGGCTCCGAGCCGCCGCGTTTTGCCAACCCCGCGGAGCTCGAGTACGCCAAGGTCCTCGACTGGTACGGCATCCCGTGGCTCTACGAGCCCACGACGTTCGTGCTCGAGCGCGACGAGGAGGGCCGTGTCACCGAGGCGTTCTCGCCCGACTTCTACCTCCCGGACCAGGATCTGTACCTCGAGGTGACAGTGATGAAGCAGTCGCTCGTCACCCGGAAGAACCGGAAACTGCGCAAGTTGCGGGCGCTCTATCCCGAGGTCAAGTGCAAGCTCTTCTACGAGCGCGACTTCGAACGGCTCGCNNGCCGAGCTCACCCGCAACTACGAGGGCAGCGAGCCGCTGCTCGTCGGCTCGCTCAAGTCGTGCATCCCGTTTCTCTGCGACCTGTCGCGCGCGATCCCGATCCACCACCACCTCGACTTCATCGAGCTCGCCGGCTACGGCGAGGACGACGACGGCATCCGCTTCCTCAAGGATCTGAACGCCGAGATCGAAGGCCGCGAGGTTGTGCTGGTCGACGCCGTCATCGACACGGGGCTGACGATGCACTACCTCGTCAGGTCGCTGGCGCTGCGCAACCCGGCGTCGCTCCACATCGCCACGCTCTTCGACCGCCCCTACCGGCGCCTCGTCGACAACCTGCCGGTGCGCTACGTCGGCTTCACGATCCCGGACGAGTTCTTCGTCGGCTACGGCTTCGAGCTCGAGGAGCGCTACCGGAACCTGCCCGATCTGCGGCTCGTTCGCTGACGAGCCAGCCGATCTCCAATCTAGGAGCGCCGCAAGAACCGACCGGTGAAGCGCCTCACGTAGAGCGCCGCTCCAACGACCCCAGCACCCGCAACAGTCAACAGGTTCGTCGTGACACAGGTACGGCACACGCCGCAGCAGGCGTTCAGAGCCGGAGAGAGATCGACCGCCCTGTTCAGCACCGGGAGCGAACGGGTCTGAGCCGTCTCCAGCATGGGGGAAAGTGTAGTCCTGGTCGCCTCGACAGCGGTTGCCACTTCCCCAAGGTTTAGGTCCGGCTAAAATCGTCGGAGTGATCGCCTCCCGGACCGAGCTGCCGGAGGGCCTCCGCACCGTCGACGAGGCCCTCCACCGCACGCGCTTCCGCATCCTCCCCTTCCTGGGGCCGGCCTTCATCGCGTGCGTCGCCTACATCGACCCGGGCAACTTCGCCACGAACGTTGCCGGCGGCTCGCGTTTCGGCTACCGGCTCGTCTGGGTGATCGTCATGGCGAATCTCCTCGCGATGCTGATCCAGACGCTCTCGGCGAAGCTCGGGATCGCGACGGGGCGCAACCTCCCCGAGCTCTGCCGCGAGCAGTTCTCCCGCCGCACCACCGTCTTCCTGTGGCTCCAGGCCGAGGCGATCGCGATGGCCACCGACCTCGCGGAGTTCCTCGGCGCCGCGATCGGCTTCCACCTCCTGTTCGGCTGGGGCCTTTTCTTCTCGGCACTGGTCTCAGGCGTTGCGGCGTTCCTGATCCTCGGCCTGCAACGCTTCGGCTTCCGGCCCTTCGAGGCGGTGATCGCCGTGCTCGTCGGCGTGATCGGCGCCTGCTATGTCGCCGAGTTGACGTTCGCCCACCCGGACTACGGGGCCGTGCTCAAGCACGCCGTCAATCCGAGCTTCGGAGGCAGCGAAGGCGTGCTCCTCGCGGTCGGAATCCTCGGCGCGACGGTGATGCCGCACGTGATCTACCTGCACTCCGCACTCACGCAGGACCGGCTCGTGCCGGAGACCGACGAAGACGCGCAGACGCTCCTGCGTTACACGCGGGTCGACGTGATGATCGCGATGACGATCGCCGGGGTGATCAACGTCGCGATGCTCGTGATGGCCGCCTCGACGTTCTTCAAGAGCGGCCTCCTGCACATCGCGTCGCTCGACAGCGCACACAGGACGCTCCAGCCGATTCTCGGCAGCGCCTCGAGCGCGCTCTTCGCGCTGGCACTCGTCGCCTCCGGGCTCTCGAGCTCCGCCGTCGGCACCCTCGCTGGACAGGTCGTGATGCAGGGGTTCATCCGCCGCCAGATCCCGGTCACCGTCCGGCGCCTGGTGACGATGATCCCCGCCTTCGTCGTGATCGGCATCGGGGTCGACCCGTCGCGAACGCTCGTCATCTCGCAGGTCGTGCTCTCGTTCGGCATCCCGTTCGCGCTGATCCCGCTCGTCGTCTTCACCGCCCGGCGCGATGTGATGGGGCCGCTCGTCAACCGGCGCCTCACGACGGTCGCCGCCTCGGCGGTCGCCGCACTGATCGTCGCGCTGAACATCTTCCTGCTCCTCCAGACGCTGGCATGAAATCGGGCGCGTTGGGGAAGGAGCCTGCTCAAATCCGAACAAGGAGACACCGAATTGCCCGCCATCTTGCTCGTCCTGCTGGTCGTGTTGCTGCTCTTCGTGATCGGCTTTGCGGTCGTGAAGTTCCTGATCTGGGTCGCGATCGTGCTCGCGATCATCTGGCTGATCGGCTTCTTCGTCCGCGGCGTCGAAGGCGCACGCTGGTATCGCTGGTAAAACAACGAAGGGGCACCTTCGGTTCCCCCTCGTTAGCTCCCCCTCCGACACGTGCCATCTCGCCGTGGACGGACGCCGGCCAAGCCGGCATCCGCGACTGATCGCGGTGCAGTAGAGCGGTCGCGCAAATGCACCGGCGTTCGTCGCGCGTGCGGGCTTCGCCCGTGCGCGCCCACAACCAGTCGCAAGGTGTCGGAAGGGGGGCTACTGGGGGGAAACCGGAGGTTTCCCCCCAGTTCATAGGTAGCCCATCGGGTCGACCGGATTGCCGTCGATGCGCACCTCGAAGTGGAGGTGCGGGCCGGTGCAGTGGCCGGTGCAGCCGACGTAGCCGATCACCTGCCCCTGGGCGACCTGCTGGCCGCAGGCGACCGCGATCGAGCTCTGGTGACCGTAGGCCGTCGCGAGGTTGCCGCCGTGGTCGATCACCGTGAGGTTGCCGTAGCCCTCTTCCCAGCCGCAGTAGATGATCGTGCCCGCGGCGGCGGCCTTGATCGGCGTGCCCATCGGAACGCCGATGTCGATCCCCTGGTGCATGCGGCCCCAGCGCCAGCCGAACGGGCTCGTGATGGGGCCGCTCACCGGCCAGATCAAGCCGGCGGAGGACGGAGTCGCCGTGCGGCCCGCCTGCGCCGCGCGAATGCGCGCCGCGATGTCGTTCGATGCCGCCTGCAGCGCGTCGATCTCGCCCGCCTCCGCCTGCTCTGCGGCGGTCAGCTTCGACAGATCGGTCAGCTTGTTCTGCTTCGTCGACGACAGATCGCTCGCCGCTCCGACGAGCTCGTTCTTCACGTCGCGTGTCTGTGCGGTACGCGCCGAGATGATCGCCGTCTCGCCCCGGACGGTCGCACGGAGCTTCTTCGTCTTCGCGCGCGCCGCGGTGACCTGCAACTTCGCGTACTGAACCTGCGCTGCGACGCGGCGATCCTGCTCACCGATCTCGTTCATGTACTGCACCTGGTCGAGGGCGTCCTGGATCGAGCGCGCGCCCAGAACGACGTCGAGCGTCGACGCCGGCTCGGACTCGTAGATGTCGACGAGACGATGGTCGAGCGTGTCGACCGACGCCGCGTACTGCTGCTCGAGAAAGTTGAACTTCGTCGTCTGGATCCCGAAGAGCGCATTGAGCGCGTCGAGACGGCGCTGATGCAGCGACAGGTCGGAGTCGAGCGTCTGTAGCCGGAGCGACACGTCTCCGACCTTCGCCTCGAGCGCACGGATCCGGCTCGTATAGCCGGTGACCTCGCTCCGGAGTGCCTGCTCGCGCTGCTTCTGCGACGCAAGCGTGCCCTGGAGCGAGGTGATCTTCGTGTCGATCTGGTGCTTCCGGCCAATGTCCGACCCGAGCGCCGGTGTGACGCAGACGAGCGCAACGACAAGAGCGAGCGTCATCCGCCGCATAGGCGGACGTTTTCGCCGTCCCGGGCGCCTACTCCTGCGGGATCGCCCGCAAGGCGCTCGCAACCGCCTGGCGCAGCGGGCCGAGGAGCTCCCGGTAGTCGTCGTCGCCGATCTTGCCGGCCCGGTGGTCGAACTCCAGCTCCTGCAGCGCGGCAAGCGCCCGGTCGCGCTCCTCGACGAGACCGAGGCGGCGCACCTCGTCCTCCCCCGGCGCGTCGAGCCGGTCGTCCTCGACAGCGGGCTCGCGCAGGAACGGCAGCGCGACGAGCAGCACCACAGAAGCGGCGAGCACGATCCCGAGGACGATGCTCATGCCCGTGCAGGCGCGAGTCGCGTCACGAGCCGGCGCTGCTCGCGCGCATCTGGCCACAGGGCGACGCCGGCCCCGAGCAGGAAGACGAAGCCGGCGAGCCAGATCAGGTTGACGAGCGGCTTCACCAGCACCTTCGCGTACACCACATGCGTCTTCAGGTTCACGTCGTCCGCGATCACGTAGAGATCCTCCGCGCGCAGCCAGTCCGTCTTGATCCCGACCTGGTTCGAGGGCTCAGGCGGGAAGAAGTACTGGTTCGTCCCGGACGACAGCGTCCCGTGCCAGTGCCCGCCGACCGTGAAGATCGCGCGCGTCTCGGTTGCGTTTGACGTCTGCGTGCGCTGCACGCCACGTAGCGTCAGCGTGTAGCCGCTGATCGACGCGCTCTGCCCCGGAAGGAACCGCAGCTCCTTCGAGCGGCCGTAGGCGCTCGAGCCGGCAACGCCGATTGCGAGCAGGACGATCGCGGCGTGCACGACGTAGCCGCCGTAGCGGCGCCGGTTGCGCGAGACGAGCGTGAAGAGCGAGCCGGTCACGCGCACGCCGCGCACCAGTTCGAGCACGATCGAGGCCAGCACGAACGCCGAGAACGTGTACGCGATCAGCCCCGGCTTCGACGAGCCGGCACCGGCGAGCGCGAGCGCGATCCCACAGACGATGGTCACGACGATCGGCCATCTGAGCGTGCGTGCGAGGGCGCGCACGCTCGTCTTCCGCCACGCGATCAGCGGCCCGATTCCCATCAGGAGCAGCAGCGGCAGCCCGAACGCGCGCAGGAAGAAGTCGAAGTACGGCCGTCCGATCGTGCGCGTCTCGCCCTTGAAGAGCTGCGTGACGATCGGGAACAGGACGCCCCAGAGGATGGTCAGGCAGAGCGCGACGAGCAGCAGGTTGTTGTAGAGGAACGCCGCCTCGCGCGAGAGCGCCGACTCGAGCTTCGTGCGCGCTCTCAGGAGCGGCAGTCGCCACATGATCAGCGTAAGCGAGAAGACCGTCGAGATGACGACGAAGGCGAGGAACCACGAGCCGATTGGGCTCTTCGCGAATGAGTGAATCGAGTTGACGACGCCGGAGCGCGTCAGGAANNCTTCAACATCCCCTTGCGCTCCTGGATCATCACGGAGTGCAGGAACGCGGTCGCGGCAAGCCACGGCATCAGCGCGGCGTTCTCGACCGGATCCCACGCGTAGTAGCCGCCCCAGCCCACCTCGACGTAGGCCCAGTGCGCGCCGAGCAGCTGACCGAAGCCGAGAAACGCCCACGCGGCGAGCGTCCACCGGCGCGTCGCAACGAGCCAGCGCTCGTCGGTCTTGCCCGAGAGCATCGCGCCGGCCGCGAACGCGAACGGGATCGACAGCCCNNCTGCGTGTCGAACGGGCTCGCGACGGCGACGAGCACGAACGCGAAGAACGTGGCGATGCCGCCGAGCACCGGGACGACCCACGCGGTCAGGTCGCGCAGAAGCTTGCGGTTCAGCGCGACGGCAAGCGCTCCGTAGCCGGTGAGCACGAGCAGCCACAGGAGCAGCGACCCTTCCTGCCCGCCCCAAAACGCGCTCAGCGCGTAGGCGGTCGGCAGCGTGCGGTTCGTGTGCGAGGCGACATACACGAACGAGAAGTCGTGGCGCACGAGGGCGGTCGCGAGCACGATCGCGGCGATCAGCGTGGAGGCGAAGCAGCAGTAGAGCGCGTTGCGTGCGGACGCCGCGAGCCGCCGTCGGTTCGTCACGGCAGACGTCGTGCCCGCGACGAGCGCATACACCGAGAGCCCGAGGCTGACGACGAGGGCCGCACGGCCGAGGTCAGCCATCAGCTGCCCCCTACGGCTTCGACGTCGTCGCCGTGTACTTGGACGGGCACTTCGTGAGGATGCTCGTCGCGCTCAAGCGGCCGGCGGTCAAGATGCCGCCCGCCACGACGCTGCGGCCGACGGTGAAGAGTGGCGGGGGACTTTCGCCGCGGTAGACGACCGGCACGAGGCGGCTCTTGCCGTTGATGTTCTTGAGGCCGAAGCGCAAGCCGCCAGCCGAATGCGAGTCGCCGCGCAACGGCCCGACGACGACTCCCACGACGGACAGCCTGCCGACATGGGTCCCGATCTGGCTGGGCGTCAGCTCCGGTGTCGAGTTGCCCGCGACCGCGGTGTAGAGCAGGAAGACGGCGAGGACAGCCGCAACCGCGAGGGCGACGACGAGCCGCGCAGGACTGCGCGTGGGCACATGCCTAGACTAGCTATCCGTCGACGTTGACGGTCTGCTTTCGCGCCGGCACCCGATAGCCGTGATCGGCACAAAGTGAGCCGGGCAGATCCTCGGTGAGCGCGTCGCAGTAGCCCTTGCCGTAGGCGGCCCGCATGAACGCTGCGACGACGTCCAGCGACCACTCGCTGATCCCCGAAGCCTCGCGCCAGAGGTCGGCGAGCCGGAGGTCGATGTCGAGCTCGAGAAGGTCGATCCGTGAGGGCCCTGTTGACATGCGCCTTCAGAGTAGGAAGCGGGTCGGACGGACTGTTCGTTACGCTCGTTGACGCCCTCAATGCCTCGGCGCCTCCACTACGGACCTGCCCGGGTCCCGTCACGCGACTCGCCCGCAGCGGCGGTTGACGCCCTGCTCGAACGGGGGCTGTCGGCCTGTGAGATCGACTTCGAGGGACGCTTCTGGATGGACTACGAGTTCGCGGCCGACTTCGGCCGGCGCTGTGCCGCGGCCGACATCGTGCTGTCGGTGCACGCTCCGCTCGCAGGTTTCATGGGCCACGCCGAGCGCGGCAAGAAGCTGAACATGGCCGTCGGGATGCTCGACCACTCGGCCGGGATCGCCAAGGCCGCGGGCGCCGAGCTCGTCGTCTTCCACCCCGGCTTCCTGCTCGGCCGCACGCGCGAGGACGCGATCGCCGCCGTGGTCGAGCAACTAGGCGAGCTGCGCGAGCGGCTCGCGGGAAAGGACCGGGCGGTCCCGTTTGGGATCGAGGTGATGGGCCGCGTGCGCGAGCTCGGATCGATCGACGACGTCTGCGAGATCGCATCGCAGCTCGACTGGGTGCGTCCGGTGATCGACTTCGCGCATATGCACGCGACCTCCGACGGCGCGTTCCTCTCGGCCGAGCCGTTCGTCGCGGCGCTCGAGCAGGCCGACGCGGTGATCGAGCCGGGCGCGCCGTTCCACATCCATTTCTCCGACATCCAGTTCGCGAATCGCAACGAGACGAAGCACCTGCCCTACGGCGAAGGCACGCTGCGCGCGGAGCCGCTGCGCGACGCCCTGGCGCAGTTCGACCGCGCGGTCACCGTCATCTCGGAGTCGCCCACCCCGGAGTCGACCGAAGCCATCAAGGAGATCCTCGGCGCGTAGCTAGTCTCCAGACGGTGCTCGACCCGAAGGCATTCAAGGCATACGACGTGCGCGGGCTCTACCCGTCGGAGCTCGACGAAGCCGGCGCGTACGCGATCGGCCGCGCCTTCGTCGAGCAGTTCGAGCCGTCCTCGATCGCGGTCGGCCGGGACGTTCGCCTCTCCTCCCCGTCGATGGCGCAGGCGGTGATCGAGGGCGCTGCCGACGGCGGCGCCGACGTGCTCGACCTCGGCATGGTCGGCACCGAAATGGTCTATTTCGCCGTCGGTGAGCTGGAGCTCGACGGCGGCGTGATGGTCACCGCCTCGCACAACCCGAAGGAGTACACCGGGATGAAGATCGTGCGGCGCGGCGCCCTGCCCGTCGGCGGGGAATCGGGCTTGTTCGACGTGCGCGACCGGGCGATCGCCGCCGCGTGGCGCGAGGCGACGCGCGACCAGGTTCGGGCGGAGGACATCTGGGACCGATTCGTCGAGCGTGTGCTCTCGTTCGTCGACCTCGATGCGCTGCGGCCGCTGCGCATCGTCATCGACGCGGCGAATGGCATGGCAGGCGCGATGCTGCCGCCGGTGCTCGCGCGGTTGCCGATGCTCGACATCGTCGCCTGCTACTTCGACCCGGACGGCTCGTTCCCGAACCACGAGCCGAACCCGCTGCTGCCGGAGAACCGTGAGTTCATCATCGGCAAGACGCGCAGCGAAGGCGCGGACTTCGGCGTCGCCTACGACGGTGACGCCGACCGGTGCTTCTTCGTCGACGACACGGGCGAATTCGTTCCGGGCGACTTCACGACCGCGCTGTTCGCGGAGATGATCCTCGGCCGTGAGCCGGGCGGCAAGGTGATCTACGACGTCCGCGCGTCGCGTGCCGTCCCCGAGATGATCGAGCGAGCCGGTGGCGTCCCGCTGATCAATCGCGTCGGGCACGCGTTCATCAAGCAACGCATGCGCGAGGTGGATGCGGTGTTCGCGGGCGAGGTGTCGGCGCACTATTACTTCCGCGGCTTCTCGCAGGCCGACTCGGGGACCGTTCCCTTCCTGCTCATGTGCGAGCTCGTCTCGCGGCGCGGCAAGTTGAGCGAGGTGCTCGCGCCGTTTCGCGCCAAGTACTTCATCACCGGCGAGATCAACACGCCGGTCGCAGACGTCCCCGCGAAGCTGCAGGAGCTCGAGGACCGCTTCGGCCGCGACGGCCGGGTCACGCACCTCGACGGGCTCTCGGTCGACTTCGACGACTGGCACTTCAATGTGCGACCGTCGAACACCGAGCCGCTGCTGCGCCTGAACCTCGAGGCGAGCTCGGAAGAGCAGATGCACGAGAAGCGCAACGAAGTCCTGGGCGTCATCCGCGCGTGAGCGGCACCGCCCTTGGGTCGGTGCCAGGCACCGGAACGGGGCGCCCAATGCCTTCGACCACAAAGTCGTAGAAATGTCTACGCGCTGAGGACGGCGTCGCTCCGAAGTAGCCGAGCACAAAGTCGACGTCGAGCCATGCCGGCGGGCGCTCGGTCCCGAGAAATGCGCGCATGTTGCTCGAACGCCAGTGCTCGGGGCGTCGAACGCCGGCTGACCGCACCGGGTTGAGCAACACGTACCTCACCGACGCAAGCAGATACGCGTCATCCTCAATCAAGTGGCTCTTGAAGCGCTGCCCGAACAAGTGATCCTTGCGCTTGTTGATCCAGTTCGAGGTCGTCGCGAACCGACCGTTCAGCTCGCACATGCCGGCCGAAAACCTCTCGTCGATCTGAAGGACGACGTGGTAGTGATTCGTCATCAGGCAGTACGCCAGGATCCGCCAACCGTGGCGCTGGGCCGCCCGCGCGAGCTCGCGGACGAAGAGCCTCCCGCTCCAGTTCCCGAATGAGATGTCCTGCCGGTCGTTCCCACGCGTGTGCACGTGGTAGAAGCCGCCGGGAACCTCGATCCTGTGTGGTCTGCCCATCGCGATCGACGGTAGGACAAGAAATGACCGCCCGCCAGGGTCCGTTTCACTTTCGGCGCGCTGTTGGTGCACTTCTGACGGTGCCTGGCACCGACCGAAGTGCGATTAGGATCGGGCTGTGATTGAGCTTGGGCACTTCACCGACCGGAAGCCGCCGTACCGGTACGCGGCTTACCAGCGCGTGGGGTTCTCCGAGACCGACGCGCAGGGTGTCGTCTACTACGGGCGCTACATGCCGTACTTCGACGTCGCACGCACCGAGTACCACCGGCATCTCGGCCGCGTGCACCTCGGTGACGTCGACTTCGCGATGCGGGCCGTCACCGTCGAGTACGTCGCGGGCGCGCGGTTCGACGACCTGCTCGAGATCTTCGTGCGCGTCGAGCGGATCGGCACGACGAGCATCACCTACGACCACGCGGCCTACCGCGTCGACGACGACGGTGACACGCTGATGGTGACCGCGAAAGCGACACTCGTCTGCATCGCGCTCGACGAGCGCAAGGCAGTGCCGGTGCCCGACGCGTTTCGCGCGCAGATCGCCGCGCTCGAAGACCAGCCCTAGACACAGCGCGGTGCTCCGCCCGCTCGAGCCCTCTCCGGCCGAACGGGCGGCGCAGCCATTGACCTTCTCCCCCCCGCCTTCGTTCTACGAGAGCGGCCCGCGAACCGCTATCCCTCGGTTGAGGTACCCCGCTCGAAATCGTCTCGATCACTCGATCGAGGGAACGTGTAGAACATCCGCTGCGGCTTACGACGGAGTGACGCGATACGCGTCGAACACGGCCTCGAGGTTGCGCAGCGCCGTCAGGAGCGTGCGTAGCCCCTTCACGTCGCCGACCTCGGCCGTGTACCAGTTCTTCGCCAGCTGATCCTCCACGACGCCGCCGTAGCCGACGATGTTCGCGCCGTGCTCGGCAAACGTCCGCGCCACGTCCTCCAAAAGACGCGGCCGGTCCCACGAGTCGACCGCGATCTGGACGCGGAAGCTCTTCGCGGAGGCTGCGCCGTCCCAGTCGACGGGCGTGAACCGCTCCGGGCTGCGACGAAGCGCCTTCACGTTCGGGCAGTCGTTTCGATGGATGGTGATGCCCTTGCCCATCGAGATGTAGCCGACGATCGGGTCGCCCGGCACCGGCGTGCAGCATTTGGCGAGGCGAACGAGCACGTCGGTGACTCCCGGGACGACGACGCCCATGTCGGAGCCGGAAACGGGCTGCGTCTTCGGCGCCTTGGTGACGACCGGTGCCTCCTCGGCGACCTGTTCGGTCTTCAGCCGTTGAACGACCTTGTTGACGATCGCGCCGGGCTGCAGCTTGCCCGAGCCGAGGGCAAGGTAGAAGTCCTCCGCCTTCTTGAACCCCGTCTCGCGGATCACCTGCGCGAGCGTCGCCGAGCCGCGCAGCTTCGCGTACGGCAGGTTCTGCGCCTTCAGCGCCTGCTCGAGCGCCTCGCGGCCCTTGTGCTCGGCGTCCTCCCGCGTCTCGCGCGAGAACCACTGCCTGATCTTGTTGCGGGCCCGCGAGCTCTTCGCCAGCGACATCCAGTCGCGCGACGGGCCGCGTCCCTGCTTCGACGTGAGGATCTCGACGAAGTCGCCGTTCTTCAGCGTGTAGTGCAGCGGGACGATGCGCCCGTTGATCTTCGCGCCGACCGTGCGATGGCCGACGTCCGTGTGCACCGCGTAGGCGAAATCGATCGGCGTTGAGCCGGCCGGTAGCGTCTTCACCTGCCCCTTCGGCGTGAAGACGTGCACCTCTTCGTCGAACAGGTCGGTGCGGAACGTCTTCATGAACTCGCGCGGGTCCGCCTCGTCGGTCGTCCCTTCGTCCATCAGCTGCTTGACCCACGCCACCCACTCGGCGTCCTTGTCTTTCTTGCCGCGCTTGTAGAGCCAGTGCGCGGCGACGCCGAACTCGGCCGTCTCGTGCATCTCGCGTGTGCGCACCTGGATCTCGAGCGGCCGGCCCTGCGGTCCGATCACCGTCGTGTGCAGAGCGCGATAGCCGTTGAACTTCGGCATCGCGACGAAGTCCTTGAAGCGGCCGGGCATCGGCTTCCACAGCGAGTGGATCAGGCCGAGCGCGCCGTAGCAGTCGCGCGTCCCCTCGTCGGCACCGCGCTCCACGATCACGCGCATCGCCGTGAGGTCGTAGATCTCGTTGAACTCGCGGCCCTTCTTGGCCATCTTGTCGTAGATCGAATAGAAGTGCTTCGCGCGTCCCGAGATCTCCGCCGGGATGTCGACCTTGTCGAGCTCCTTCTGCAAGACAACGGCAGCCTCGCGCACGTGCTCTTCGCGATCGGTGCGCCGCTCCGCGACCATCTGCTTGATCTCCTCGTACTTGCGCGGATGCAGCGTCTGGAACGCGAGGTCTTCGAGCTCCCACTTGAGCGCGTGGATGCCGAGGCGATGCGCAAGCGGCGCGTAGACCTCGAGCGTCTCGCGCGCCTTCTGCAGCTGCTTCTGCTTGCCGAGGTACTCGATCGTGCGCAGGTTGTGCAGGCGGTCGGCGAGCTTGATCAGGATCACGCGGAGGTCTTTTGCCATCGCGACGATCAACTTGCGGTAGTTCTCGGCCTCGGCGTGCTCGCGGCTCTGGAACTTGACCCGGGTCAGCTTGGTGACGCCCTCGACGAGCTCCGCGATCTCGTCGCCGAACTCGGAGCGGATCTCGTCGATGTCCTTGTCCGTGTCCTCGACGACGTCGTGGAGGAGCGCCGCCGACAGGGTCGCCTCGTCGAGCTGCAAGCTCGCGAGGATCTTCGCCGCGCCCCACGGGTGGTAGATGAACTCCTGGCCGGACTGCCGCACCTGGCCGGCATGGGCGTCGGCGGCGTACTGGAACGCCCGCGTCAGAAGCTCGCGGTCGACGTCGGGCTTGTACGCCTCGACCTCGGCGATGAGCTCGTCGACGAGGTCTTGATGGCGTTCCAGAACGGCCATCGATCCAGTGTACCCCTGGGCTTCCGTACCCCCTTGAGAGGAAATGCTGTTCTGCCGCTGAACAAGAGGAGCCCATGTTCGCGCGCCGCCGGCAAGCCAAAAAGCTGGTCCAGATCGCCCGTTTGCTGCGCGAGCTCGACGCAGTTGCGCCCGCGGCTAGGCGGCCGCGGCGAGCGCGGGCTTCTCTTCGAGCAGCAGCCTGAACGTCGGCGACTCGAGCAGGCTGCGGCGCGCACCGTCGGCCAGTTCGAGCTCCGCGAAGATCAGTCGCGCCTGCGGCGTCCAGGCGGTCTCGCCCGCTTTCCACTGGCCGCCGAGCCAGTCGCGCAGCTCGTCGAACCCGTCGACCGCGTCGAAGACCCGCCTCACGACGAGCTGCGGCGAGGAGACGCCGTTCCAGCGGTTCTCCTGCAGGCGGAACGCGACGTCGTAGCGGCCCTCGCGGCGGAAGCGGTCGAGCTGGCCGCCCATGCCGAAGGCGATCGCCGAGCCGGAGTCACGGCCGCGCTGGCGTACCCGGAAGCGCAGGTGCTTGCCGTCGCCCACCGTCGAGAGGTCGGCGAGCTCGCAGCCGTCGACGAGCAGGAGCACGCCCGGATTGCCGATGCCGAACGGCGCAAGGCGACCGAGCTCGGCACACAGGTCGAGATTCAGTTTCGCACCGCTCACGATCGCATCCACGCGGGTCACCGGCCGCAGGTCGTCCTCGGTCAGGGCGTCGTCGGCGTAGGCGGCGAACGCCTCGGCGAACGCCTCGACGCGGTCGCCGGCGATCGTCAAGCCCGCGGCGGCCCGGTGGCCGCCGAAACGCTCGAGGTGCGCGGCGCAGGCGCCGAGCCCCGCGTGCAGGTCGAAGGCCGACACAGAGCGCCCCGAGCCTTTCCAGTCGCCGTCCGTGCCGGCGATCATCACGACCGGCCGGTTGTATTTCTCGACGAGGCGCGACGCGACGATGCCGATCACGCCTTCGTGCCAGCCTTCGCCGGCGACGACGTAGCCGCGCCGGCGGCGGCGCGCCTCCGGCCAGGACTCGACCTGGGCCACCGCCTCGCGCAGGATCCGCTCCTCGACCGCCTGCCGCTCACGGTTCAACGCCTCGAGCTCCTCGGCGAGGAGCATCGCCTCGCGGTCGTCCTCGGTCAGGAGCAGCGCCAGCGCGGCCTCGGGACGGCACAGCCGACCGGACGCATTGATGCGCGGGGCGAGCCGGAAGCCGATCGACGACTCGTCGATCGAGGCCGGGTCGACGTGACCGACGCGCATCAGCGCGCGCAGACCGGGCTTCTGCGTCTGCGCGAGCCGCCGCAGGCCGAGCAGCGCGAGCGCGCGGTTCTCGTCGACGAGCGGCACGACGTCGGCGACCGTGGCGAGTGCGACGACGTCGAGGTGCCGCTCGAGGAAGGGATGGCCGGCGCCGAGCAGGGCCTGCGCGAGCTTCCAGACGACGCCCGTGCCGCAGAGCCCGGCGAACGGATAGTCGCCCTTGAGCGGTGCGACGACGGGGCAGGCGGGGAAGCTCTCGGCGGGCCGGTGGTGGTCGGTGACGACGACCTCGAGCCCGAGCGAGCGTGCGTGCTCGACCTCTGCGACCGCGGTGATGCCGCAGTCGACCGTGAGGACGAGGTCGAAGCCCTCTTCGGCGAGCCGCGTCAGCGTGTCGGCGTTCAGGCCGTAGCCCTCCTCGAAGCGCGACGGCAGATGCCATGCGACGTCGGCTTTCAACTCGCGCAGCAACAGGACGGCGAGCGCAGTCGCGCAGATCCCGTCGGCGTCGTAGTCGCCGTGCACACAGATCCGCTTGCGCGCCTCGACCGCAGCGACGATCGTCTCGACCGCCTCGCGCATGTCGCCGAGCGCGAACGGATCGTGGCCCGGCAGCGCGCCGTCCATGAAGCGGCGCGCCTCGACCGGCTCGTCGTAGCCGCGGCGAACGAGCACCGACGCCGTCACCTCGTCGAGCGCGAGCGCCTCCGCGAGCTCTCGCACGCGCGCGTGCGAGCATGGTTCGAGCTGCCAGGTTCCGGACGCCATGGGCTGCTGACGGTACGGACGGCGTCGGACAGAACCGCCTGGAAACTGCTTGAATTGCGGCTCTCGTGCTCCGGACGCTCGCCGCGATCGTCGCCGCCGCCGGGCTGGCCTGTGCTGCGGCCCCGGCTGCCGAGCAGACACACACGATCCCACCCGAGGTCACCGTGGCCGGCCTCCTCGTCGGCGGGTTGAGCGCCGAGCCTGCGCGCACGGCGATCGAGGCCGCGTTCGCGCGGCCGATCACGGTGGTCTACGGCAACCGGCAGTCGACGATCGACCCCGCCCAGCTCCGCGCCAGGATCGACATCGACGCGGCTCTCGGCTCGGCGCTCACCGCGACGCCGCGCAGCGCGATCGCGCTGCCGGTCGCTTATTCGCAGGCGCGCGCCGCGCGAGTCGTCGCCGCACTCGCCCAGCGGGTCGACCGGCCGGCCCTCGCCCCGCGCGTGACCGGCGCGACCGCGGCAGGCCCCGAGTTCACCCCGGCGAAGCCCGGCCTTGCCGTCGACGTGCAGGCGATGCAGGCCGCACTCGGCCAACTGCTCGGCGACGGCACACGCGCGCCGTTGCAACTGCTCACGCGGCCCGTTCCGGCGCAGCGGACGATCGCCAACTTCGGGCCCGTGATCGTCGTGACGCGTGCCACGAACACCCTGCGCCTCTATGACGGGCACAAGCTCGTGCGCACCTTCCCGGTCGCGACGGGGCAGGCGATCTACCCCACCCCGGCCGGGGTCTGGCGGATCAAGGACAAGCAGCGCGACCCCTGGTGGTACCCGCCCACCTACGACGCCTGGGCGAAGGGGCTGAAGCCGGTGCCGCCCGGCCCGTCGAACCCGCTCGGCACGCGCTGGATGGGGCTGAACGCCCCAGGGGTCGGCATCCACGGCACCGATGCGCCCACGTCGATCGGCTACAGCGCCTCGCACGGCTGCATCCGGATGCACGTTCCCGATGCGGAGTGGCTTTTCGAGCACGTCCGCGTCGGGACGCCCGTCGTTATTCTCTAGGCAGGGAAACGCCGAGCCAGGTCAGCACGACGACGACACCGACCAGCGCAACGAGGCCGCCGTACACCCATTTCGGGTGCCCGGATTCGCGCACTGTCGCTGCAAAGGCGCGGCCGAGCAGGATCAGCACCGCGCCCACGATGCCGGTCCCGACGACGAGCGCGGGCAGCCAGATGACGAGGCGTTCCCAGCTGGAGGCGGCGGCGACGAGGTTCACTACCATGGGATCGTGCCTGATTCGCTGCCCTCGCCCGACTCGAACTACAGCTCCGGCAACGATTACGTCGTCGAGTTTCTCGGCTACCGATTCTCGTTCAGCGGCACCGACTTCGAAGGCCGCGTCGTCGCGGCGGCGGTCAAGCTCGGCGTCGTCGAGAGCTCCGAGCTCGACGAGGACGAGACCGCCGACCTGGTGGCGCTGGCCGCGCAGGGCGTGGTCGAAGAGCCGTTCTCACGCCTCGGGCGCTACCTCGTGCGCAACTGGGAGCGCGTCTCGCTCGTCGAGGGCGAGTCGCTCGTCTACTGGTTGCGCAAGCTGATCTTCCGCGGCGCATGGCTCGACCATCAGGTGAAACGCGGCGCGCTCGAGGTGGTCTGGGACGAGGACGAGGCCGAGTTCGCCTACCAGCATCCGAGCGGCGGCGGCCGCCCGCTGCTCGAGCTCGCACCGGTGCCGTCGTGGCACGAGCTGCAGTTCCGCCAATAGCGGGGGTCAGTGTGGCGCCGTTCGTTCTCAGGGTGCGATGACCGTTCTGTGGCACGGACGTAAGGCGCGGCGATAGACGTGGCTATCGCCGCGCCTGAGGACACAGCCACGGGACGGTCAGCGCACCCCGAGGGCACAACTGTGCCGCGCTGGCTCCCGCTCATGGGTTGCGCCTACCTGGCGCTGCTGCTCGCGCTCGACCACTACGCGACCTACCCCGAGCAGCTCGCGCTCGGTGTGCTCACGTTCGTCGTGCTCGGCGCCGCGCTGTCGCGCGTCCCGCTCGAACGTCGCGCGCAGGCGCTCGCCGTCGTCGCGTTCGCGACGATCGGCGAGGTGGTGGGCTCGCTCGTCTGGGGCGTCTACCACTACCGGTTGCACAACCTGCCGCTCTTCGTGCCGCCCGCGCACGGGCTCGTCTACCTCACCGGCCTGTCGCTCTCGCTCGCGTTACGGCGGCACACGCGCGCGCTCGTCTTGACGGCGGCCGTCGCGGCCACCACGTGGGGCGTGCTCGGGCTGACGGTGCTGCCGCGGCGCGACGTCGCCGGCGCGATCGGGGTGCCGCTGCTCCTGCTCTTCCTCTGGCGCAGCCGCAACCGCGCGGTCTATGCCGGCGTGTTCCTCGTCGTCGGGTCACTCGAGCTGTACGGCACGGCAATCGGGACCTGGCGCTGGGCGCGCGACGTGCCGGGCCTCGGCATCCCGGACGGCAACCCGCCGAGCGGTGTCGCGTCCGGTTACGTGTGGTTCGACGTGATGGCGCTCTGCACGGCGCCGGTCGCGGTGGCGCTCCTCAGGAAGCGTCGAGCTTCCCGAACTCGGCGTGAAGCCGAGCAGCCTCTGTCAGGCACCAATCCCGCGTAAGAGCGGCGCCGAGCTGCGCCGACGCAACGTCGGCGAGCCGTAGGCCGAGCCGGCGGCAGAGCAGCGTGAACCCGCGGGGCCCCGCATCGGTGTGCGCGAGGAGCACGACACCGCGCGCCAAGCCCTGCAACTCGAGCAGGTAGTAGGAGCGAATGCCTCGCTCCTCGTCGAGCGGAGACGGCAGCGGCACGATGCTGGCGTCCTGGACGCAGTACGGGAAGCGCCCCTCCTCCAGCACACCTTTCAACGCCGCGGCGACCTGTTCCGGCCGCGACCGCAGCGTCCACCCGCAGTCGACCATCTCGAGCCGCTCACCTTCGGCGAGGTAGACGGCGGCCAGCTCGCACGAGAGCGACTCCGCAGCAACCAGCCCGAGATAGCGCATGACCGATTCGACGTTGGTCTCCTGCACGGCGACCGCGGCGCGGACCGCCTCGAGCTCTTCCAGCTCGTCGGCGAGGCGCTTGACGGGCGTCACCGACTCGACGGCGTCGGCCGCCATCGTCGCCGCCGAAGAAAGGGCATCGTCGGTGGTGCCCTCGAGCTCGGAGTCCTCGGCGCCGAAGACCACGACCACGTCGTTCGTCACCGGCACGAACGCCGCCGCCCGCGCGTAGTACGGGCCGAAGACGAGCTCCTTGCCGCCGTGTGCGAGCCGCACCGGGGCGCGCGTCGCGAGCGCTTCGCCGAGCGAGGCCTCTTCGTCGCTCGTCACCTCGATCAGGCCGGCCCAGCCCGCGCCGCGGCCGCTGCCGCCGAAATGCACGAACCGGTTGCCGCTGACGCGCCGCAGGACGAACAGGTCGCATGCGCCGACAGACGCGGCAGCGGCGTCGGCGCGGGGTGCCGTGGTGCTCATGCTCGCACCCTAGAACAGTCGGGACGAGTCGGATAGTGCCCCGAGATGCGCACGGCCGAGGTCGGTGACGATGCGGCCGCGCGGCGTGCGCTGCAGGAAGCCGAGCTGCAGCAGGAACGGCTCGTAGACGTCCTCGATCGTCTCCGACTCCTCGCCGAGCGCGACGGCCAGCGTCGACAGGCCGACCGGCCCCCCGGCGAAGCGCTCGACGATGCACCGCAGGAGCTCACGGTCGAAGCGCTCGAGGCCCGCGCCGTCGACTTCGAGCAGT
Source organism: Actinomycetota bacterium (assembly GCA_003136795.1). Taxonomy (GTDB): domain Bacteria; phylum Actinomycetota; class Thermoleophilia; order Gaiellales; family Gaiellaceae; genus PALSA-600. Next base: position 2,996 of record PLDP01000252.1, on the reverse strand, counting down.
GTCAGCGACTCCTCGGCGATCGCCGTGGTGACCTTCCCCTGGTGGCGCACCTCGGCGACGTCGCGCACCCTCCGCAGGATGCGGTTCGCGATGCGCGGTGTGCCGCGTGAGCGGCGGGCGACGAGCTCTGCTGCGTCTTCGGCGATCTCGACGCCGAGGATCGACGCCGACCGGCGCACGATCGACGCCAGCTCCTCCGGTGTGTAGAGGTCGAGGCGGAACGTCAGCCCGAAGCGGTCGCGCAGCGGCGTCGTCAGCAAGCCGGTGCGCGTGGTCGCGCCGATCAGCGTGAACGGCGGCAGGTCGAGCGTGAGNNCGATGGATCTCGTCGACGAAGAGCACGTCGCGCGGCTCGAGCGAGGTGAGGATCGCGGCGATGTCGCCCTTCCGCTCGAGCGCAGGGCCTGCGACCTGGCGGATGCCGACGCCGAGCTCGTTGCGCACGATCTGGGCGAGCGAGGTCTTGCCGAGCCCCGGCGGCCCGGCGAACAGGACGTGGTCGAGCGCCTCCCCGCGCGCCTTCGCCGCTTCGAGGGCGATCGAGAGCTGTTCCTTGACGCGCTCCTGCCCGACGAAGTCGGACAGGTCGCGCGGGCGCAGCGACCGCTCGAGCTCCTCCTCGCCGCTATCGTGAACGACAGCGGCTAGCAATTCGCTCACGCCGCCCTCCGCAGGACGTGGCGCACCTGCTCCTCGATCGACAGCTCGGGGTCGACCTCGGCGAGCGCGCGCTCGGCGTCGAGCAGCGACCAGCCGAGCTCGACGAGGGCGTCACGTGCAGTGAGGTCGCCGCTCTCCGGCAGGCCGGTCTCGACGAACGGGAGCTTCTCCTTCAGCTCGAGCACGACGCGTTGCGCGGTCTTCAGCCCGATGCCGGGGATCGCCTGGAAGCGCTTCACGTCGTCGCGCGCGATCGCGCGGCGCAGTTCTGCGGGGGTCGAGCCGGAGACGATCGCGAGCGCGACCTTCGGGCCGACGCCCGAGACGCCGAGCAGGAGCTCGAACAGCTCGCGCTCCTCTGCGGTCGCGAAGCCGAAGAGCGCGAGCGTGTCCTCGCGGACGACGGTGTGGATCTCGACCGTGATCTCGCCGTCGCCGAGGCGCTGCACGGACGGCGTCGCGTTGACGAGGTAGCCGACACCGTTCACGTCGAGGATCAGGCCCTGCCCCGCGCGACCGGCGATGCGGCCGCGCAGCCGCGCGATCATGCGGTGAGTCTCATGAGCGGCGGAGCCATTGCATGGCAGATCGCGACGGCGAGCGCGTCGGCAGCGTGGTTCGGCGACGGCACCTCGTCGAGCGAGAGGATCGCCTTCACCATCTTTCCCACCTGCTGCTTGTCGGCGCGGCCATAGCCACAGACCGCCTGCTTGACGCGGGCGGGCGCGTACTCAGCGCACGCGACGCCGACGGACGACGCGGCGACGAGCACGGCTCCCCGTGCCTGTCCGACGGAGAGTGCGATGCGGGCGTCTGCGCCGACGAACGACTCTTCCAGGGCGACGGCATCCGGCGCGTGTTCCGCGATCAGCTCCTGGACGCCCGTGAAGATCGTGAGCAGACGCACCTCCAGGCGATCGCGAGGCGACGTTTGCCACCACCCGTGGCACGTGGCCCTGAGGCGCCCGCCGCTTTCGTGGACGATTCCGTACCCGCACGCTGCCGTCCCTGGGTCGATTCCTAGAACCTTCACGAGGACACGTTAGGCGCCGTCCCGGACGTTCCTTGAGCTACGAACCTGATTGACGGCGCAGCCAGCAACCAGGTTCGCGAGTTCCGGCCTGCGAGCACGAAATCGGAACGGTCGGTGCCGTAGCAGGCGAAGAGCTCGTTTAGAGCGTCAGCTGTGCCTTGGGAACCGCGAAGTACGTGCTCTGCATCAGCAGGCGGTGGATCTCTGCCAGCTCACGCTCGGCTTCTTCCAGCGCCTCGACGAGATGCTCATCGGCACCGTCCTTCGCCAGGGCCTTGGCGGCTTCGGCTGCGCCGAATCAGATTCAGGCGACAAACGGCTTCCTGTTCCTGAGCGTACGTCAGTCGAGATGCGGGCTCTGCTGACGCTGACCAGGCTCGTGGTAGCGGTCGACGTGATGAGCAAACGGGCTCATCTCGAAGAGCGCATACACCACGACTACGAGAACGACGAGGACGAAGGCCAGCGTGATGACGGTGCCGATCATGTCTCCTCCTTCCGATGCTCGTACTCTCCGTCCGGACGAGGTCGCATCAATCGGCACGAACGCTGATCCACCGTCAGCGAAAGTGCTGACCGGCGTCGTCGGCCGGTTATGGAGCCTCTTGCTCGAGCACGACTTCGTACTCATCGACGGAGATGCGGCGCATCGTGCCGGCCTGTGGCGGGCTCATCGCCTCGAACGCCGCAGCGCCGGTCCGGAGATCCTCTTCGGAGCCGAAACGGACTGCGACCACGATTCTTCCGGCGGCGCGGTCGGCGAGGACGGTGATCCGCTTGGCGGCGATCCCCGGGGGCGGCCCCCCGGCAGAGCTGATCTCGCTGACGAGCGCCTCGATTGCTGCCTCGTCGGCGTCGAACGTGACTACCCGGGCGTACTCGGCCATGACGTCCTCCTCGGCTTGGGGGTTCTAGCCTACGACCGCCTCGAGCACCTGCTCGGGGATGTCGAAATTCGCGTAGACGTCCTGCACGTCGTCGTTGTCCTCGAGCTCGTCGATCAGCCGCATCACCTGACGGGCCTTCGCCTCGTCCTCGACGGCGACCGTCGTCTTCGGGACGAGCATGAGCTCCGCCGAGTCGACGGTGAACCCGGCCGCCTCGATCGCCAAGCGCACGCTCGAGAGCGACTCCGGTGCCGAGGTGACCTGGAAGACGTCGCCGTCACGCTCGATGTCGTCGGCGCCGCCGTCGGCCGCGACGAGCAGAAGCTCCTCGTCGTCCACGCCGTCGGCCGACACGACGACGACGCCGCGCCGGTCGAACTGCCAGGCGACGGCACCGGTCGCGCCGAGGTTGCCGC
>PLDP01000176.1:4054-4293 GCA_003136795.1 Actinomycetota bacterium | reverse complement strand
CTGCTCGACCCGCCGCTGCACGAGTTCCTGCCGGACGAGGCGGACGCGACCGACGAGAAGATGCGGCGCCGCATTCGCGCGCTGCACGAGGCGAACCCGATGCTCGGGACGCGCGGCTGCCGGCTCGGCCTGCAGTACCCGGAGATCTACGAGATGCAGATCCGCGCGATCGCCCGCGCGGCGCGTGCCGTGCTCGAGCGGACGGGCGAGGCGCCGCTGGTCGAGGTGATGCACCCGCT
>PLDP01000176.1:0-3986 GCA_003136795.1 Actinomycetota bacterium | reverse complement strand
ACGACGCTCGCGTTCTCACGCGACGACGCGGAAGGGAAGTTCCTCACCACCTACCTCGAGGACGGCGTGCTCGAGCGCAATCCGTTCGAGGTGCTCGACATCGACGGCGTCGGCGACCTGATGCGGATCGCGGTCGAGCGCGGCCGCGCCACGAAGCCGGAGATCAAGCTCGGCATCTGCGGCGAGCACGGCGGCGAGCCCCGCTCGATCGCCTTCTGCCACGAGCTCGGCCTCGACTACGTGTCGTGCTCGCCCTTCCGCGTGCCGCTCGCCCGGCTCGCCGCCGCCCAGGCCGCGCTGAAGGAAGCCGGCTCGGGCGTGTACGTCGCCGCCGGTGGCTAGTAGCCGCGAACCTTCATATAGGCGACGACGACGCTGATCGCGACCACCGCGGCGGCGGCCGAGGCGCTGTAGAGGGCCGAGCGCCGGTACTGCAGGAACATCAGCATCAGGGCGACACCGGAGATCAGGCCGCCGATGTGGCCGCCGATCGAGATGCCCGGGACCGCGAAGGTGAAGACGAGGTTCAGAACGATCAGCATCGCGACCTGTCCGCCGGTTGAGATGTGCCGCTGTCGTTCGAGGACGAACAAGGCACCGAAGATCCCGAAGATCGCGCCCGACGCGCCGGCGGTCGTCGAGTTCGGGGTGATGAGCAGCGCACCGGCCGAACCGGCGACGCCCGAGGCGAGATAGAGCAGCGCGAACCGCCAGCGTCCGATCACGTGCTCGAGCAGGGTGCCGCCGAGGTAGAGGCCGTACATGTTCATCCCGAGGTGCAGCGGCCCGTAGTGCAGGAACGCGGCCGTGATCATCCGCCACCACTCGCCGTGTGCAACGCCGACGAGGTGATAGCCGGGCGCAAAGGCGTGGGCCGGCAGCGTTCCGACAGTGCCTTGCGTGTACGCGCCCGAGGCAAACAGCGCACCGTGGTTGTAGATCCAGTTGTTGACACCGTCGACGGTGCCGCCGGCGGCGAGCTCCGCGAGGTAGACGCCGACGTTGATCGCGATCAGGGCGAGAGTGACGGCGTTGACGCGCCGTCCACCGACGCCCGTCACTGCGCGCTCGGCGGCCCGGGTCACCTTGCGCATCCCCTGCGGCTTGCCCGAGTGCTCGGGGCAGCGCAGGCCGACCGGCGCAGGCGTCATGCACTCGTAACAGATGGGGCGCCCGCACTCCGAGCACGAGAGGCCCGTCTCCCGGTCGGGGTGCCGATAGCAATAGCGCGGCTCGTCCACGCGGCTAGCGTATCGGGGTGCGCGTCCACGTTGCGTTCACTCCGGAGGAGGAAGCCGCCGCCCGCGTCGGGATCGTCGTCGACGTGATCCGCGCGACGTCGTCGATCGCCCAGGCGCTCGCCTCCGGCTACGAGCGCGTGCTCTGTTGCGCCGAGATCGACGAGGCGCAGGCGCTCCGCGCCGAGCTGGGCGACGAGGCCGTGGTGGGCGGCGAGCGAAACGCCGTCGTCGTCGAGGGGTTCGACGTGGGCGCCTCTCCGCGCGAGTTCGCACAGAAGCCGAAGGCGCGGACGCTGATTCTCACGACGACCAACGGCACGCGCGCGATCCTCACCGCGGCTGCCCGCTGCGAGGTCGTGCTGCTCGGCTCGCTGCTCAACCTGTCGGCTCTCGTGCGCACCGTGCGCGAGACCGGGGGAGACGTGGCGATCCTCTGCTCCGGGTTCAAGGGAGCCTTCGCCCTCGACGACGCGTACTGCGCGGGCCGGATCGTCGAGGCACTCGACGGCGAGCGCACCGACGCGGCGATCGGCGCGGAGCTGATCTCGACGGCGTGGCCCGATCCACTCGCGGGGTTGAATGCACGCACGTATGGGCCGCCCGGCCTCGAGGCCGACATCGAGTTCTGTGCGCAGGTCGACCTGCTCGACGTCGTCCCCCGCTTCTCACGCATGATTGGGACGGCAGCTGAGATAAGGAGCACACTATGAGCGAGGCAGCAACCCTGTTCGGGGAAGCGCATGTCCAGCGCTACCGGGAGACCGGCGGCGAGGTCGGCCACATCTGGAAGGAAGGATCGACGGTCCTCCTGCTGACGACGACCGGCCGCAAGAGCGGCGAGCCGCGCACGACGCCTCTGATCTATGCCGAGGACGGCGATCGTTATGTGATCGTCGCATCGAAGGGCGGCGCGCCGGAGCATCCCGGCTGGTACGAGAACCTCACGAAGACCCCGGAGGTCGAGCTGCAGGTACGGGACGAGGTCTTCCCGGCCCGCGCGCGCACCGCCGAAGGCGAGGAGCGCGACCGCCTGTGGCGTAAGGCGAACGAGGTCTGGTCGCACTACGACGAGTACGCGGAGAAGACCGACCGCGAGATCCCGGTCGTCGTCTTGGAGCGCACCGCGTTATAGTTCCGGTTCGTTGCGCGATGAGGCTCGCGCTCAACCGCGGTGCATGCCGCTGATGGCCTCTACCTAACCCAGGTTCTTTCCACCTGAAAGAGGTAGACGCATGAGCGACATTGCAATAGCGGCGCTGCTCGCGGTCACGATTCTCGTCGCGTCGACGATTAGCGTCGAGATCGGGCTTTCGGTCGCGCTGATCGAGCTCCTCGCCGGCGTGATCGTCGGCAACGTCTTCCACCTGGACGTGCCGGAGTGGCTGACCTTCATCGGCTCGTTCGCCGGCATCGTGCTGACCTTCCAGGCGGGAGCCGAGGTCGACGTGCCGCAGTTCCGCCGCGAGTGGCGTGCGTCGCTCTCGATCGGGCTCGTCAGCTTCTTTGGGCCGTTCGCCGTCGTCGGACTGCTCACGTACTTCGCGCTCGGCTGGAACCACCGCCAGGCCGAGATCGGCGGCCTGGCGTTGTCGACGACGAGCCTTGCCGTCGTCTACGCAGTGCTCGTCGAGACCGGCCTGAACCGCGAGCTCGTCGGCAAGCGCCTCATGTCGGCGACCTTCGTCACCGACATCGCGACCGTCGCCGGGCTGACGGTGCTGTTCCTGAAGCCGACGATCTGGGTCGTGCCGTTTGCGGCAGCGTCGGTCGCGGCGATCGTCTTCTTGCCGCGGATCGCACCATGGTTCTTCGGCCGCTACGGAAACCGTGTGATCGAGCCGGAGATCAAGCTCGTCTTCGCGATCCTCTTCCTGCTGATGTGGCTCGGCGGGCGCGCGAACTCACAGCCTGTGTTGCCGGCGTTCGTGCTCGGGCTTGTGATGAGCCGCCACTACGTGTCGCACCGGAAGGAGCAGGAGCGCATGCGGGTGGTCGCCTTCGCGTTCCTCACGCCGTTCTTCTTCCTGAAGGGCGGCTTGAACGTCTCAGCGGGGGCCCTGTGGGCGAACCTCGGGATCCTGGCGCTGCTTTTTGCCGGGAAGATGGTCCCCAAGCTCGGCTTTGTCTACCCGCTCGCCCGGCGGCACACGGCTCCGCACGCGACGTTCACGACCCTTCTGATGTCGACCGGCCTCACGTTCGGAACGATCACCTCGCTTTACGGGCTCAATGCTGGAATCATTGACCGTACGCAGTTCTCGCTCCTGATCTCGGTCGTCGTGCTGTCCGCGATCGTCCCGACGGCGATCGCACAACGCTTCTTCCACCCGGTCGTGGCGCCCGAAGGGGCGGTGGGCTGATGCCGTTCGCGCGAATCCTCGTCGCGATCGACGGCAGCGACTCCTCGAACCGCGCGTTTGCGACGGCGCTCGAGCTTGCACAGCTCACGAACGCCCGGCTCACCGCACTCGCGGTCGAAGGGCCGCTGCCGGCGTATGCAGCGACGATCGGGGAGGTCGAGGAGGTGAAGCGCGAGAAGGATGTCTTCTTCACGGCGCTCGCCACGCGGGCGAAGCGGGACGCGGGGCACGCCGGGATCGAGCTCGACGTCGACATCCGCGCCGGGCATGCGGCCGAGCTGATCTCCCGCGTGGCCGCCGAAGGCGGTTACGACCTCGTCGTCCTCGGGCACCGCGGCCACTTCCTGCGCGACCACCTCCTCGGCTCGACCGCCGACCGGGTCGC
>PLDP01000270.1 GCA_003136795.1 Actinomycetota bacterium | reverse complement strand
GCCGAGCGCCGCGAGCGTGCCGGCCGCGCCGCCGAGCTGAGCCGGCAGCGACTCGGCGACCGCCGCAAGGCGCACCCGCGTCTCGACGAGCCCGACCAGCCAGCCGGCCGCCTTGAAGCCGAAGGTCGTCGGCACCGCCTGCTGCAGCAACGTGCGCGCCGCCATCACGGTGTGGCGGTGCTCGGCCGCGAGTCGCGCGCATTCGTCCGCCGCGCCGCACAGATCGGCGTCGACGAGCCGCAACGCCCGCTGCGCGACGAGCATCGCAGCCGAGTCGACGATGTCCTGGCTCGTCGCGCCACGATGGACGGACGCCGCGTGCTGCTCGCCGACCCGCTCGCGGATCGCGCGGACGAGTGGCTCGGCCGGGTTGCCGGCGGCGCGGCCCTGCACCGCGAGCTCAGCCGCGTCGTAGAGCGACGCGTCGCACGCCTCGGCGACCGCCGCAGCGGCCTCGTCGGTGATCAGTCCGGCGCGGCTTTCGGCGCGCGCGAGCGCGCGCTCGGCATCGAGCATCGCGCCGAGCCACGCGCGGTCCGAGACGGCGTCGGCCAGCTCGTCCGGCACGAAGATCGCGGAGAACGGATTCACAGCGAGAAGAAGACCGTCTGCCGTTCGCCCTGCATCCGGATGTCGAAGCGCACGGCCCCATCTTCCTGCTCCGCGACGAGGACCGCACGATCTGCCTCCGGCAACGACGAGAGCACGGGATCGGCGGCGTTCGCCTCCGGCTCGTCGGGGAAGTACAGGCGCGTCAGCTGGTGCTTCAGCAGGCCGCGCGCGTGGACGTAGATGTCGAGCCGCGGCGCCTCGCCCGACCGGGCGGCGGGCTTCGAGACGACGAACGAGAACCGCCCTTCGGCATCGGTGCCGCTCCGGCCCCAGCGGCTGCCCGAGGCGTCCCACGCCTCGATCATCCCGTCGCCGATCGGCTGCCCATCGCCGTCGAGGAGCTGGCCGGTCACGCGAACCGCGCCGGGATCGTTCGGTGGCACGAGCTCGTTCTCGACGCGGCGGCAGAGCCCGATCGCGTAGTACGGGCCGACCGTCTGCGACGGAGTGCGCGCGAGGTTCATTCCCGCTCCCGGCGCCGGCCAAGCCGGCACCTCCGCTCTTTGGAGCCTCCGTCAAGCCTACGGCTCATGTTCATGTGTCCTCGAGCGGCGTGGTGCCGCTGCCGGCGTGACCGAGCACGATGTTCCAGCGATATGCGAGTGCCCACTCGGGCTTCGTTGTCGCGAGATCGAACTCCGAGACGAGGAGCGCACGCGCCTTCGGGTCGCGCACCGAGTTGAAGATCGGGTCGAACCGAAACAGCGGATCGCCGGGGAAGTACATCTGCGTGACGAGCCGCTGCGTGAACGCGCGGCCGAAGACCGAGAAGTGGATGTGCGCGGGACGCCACGCGTTCTCGTGGTTCCCCCACGGGTAGGCGCCGGGCTTGATGGTGATGAAGCGGTAGTTGCCGTCGTCATCGGTGCGGCAGCGTCCGGCACCGGAAAAGTTGGGGTCGAGCGGCGCGGGATGCTGGTCGACCTCGTGCTTGTAGCGGCCTCCCGCATTCGCCTGCCACACCTCGACGAGCGCGTTGCGGATCGGCTTGCCGTTGTCGTCGAGCACGCGACCGCTGACGATGATCCGCTCGCCGAGCGGCTCGCCCTCGTGCTGCTTCGTCAGGTCGTAGTCGAGCTCGAACACGGTCTCGTCGCCGAAAACGGGCCCACCGACCGGATGCAGCTCTTCGGGCAGCGTGACGAGCGGACGCTTCGGCGCGCGGAGACGCGTCGAGCGGTAGCCGGGATAATCGACCTGCACGTCGCTGCCGAACGACGGGTCGTCCGGCAGCACGATCGGCGAGTCGTCGCTCATTCGCGTCCTTTCGTCCCGAGCGCCCGCAGCGCATCGAGCTCGGCCGGCGAGGGCGGTTCCGTCTCCTGCACGTCCAGTGCAACCCTGAGATTCCAGCCGGTCGCTTCGCGGGCCGCGTCGACCGAGACGCCCGGGTGCACGCGCACCAGCTCGAGCTCGCCGTCGCGCGGCTCGAGGATCCCGAGATCCGTGACGACCACGCGAACGCGATCGCCGCGGCTCGTCTTGAAGTCGAGCTGCTCGACGAACGTGCGCGGCGACTGGCGCAGCATCACGAAGACGTCCGACACGGAAGTCGCGATCTCGGGCGCGCCGCCTCCGCCCGGCAGGCGCACCTTCGGGGTCGCATAGTCGCCGATCACCGTGCTGTTCAGGTTCCCGTGACGGTCGATCTGCGCCGCACCGAGAAAGCCGACGTCGATGCGCCCTCCCTGCAACCAGTACGCGAACATCTCCGGCACCGACACAACCGCGTCCGCGGTCTCGGCCAGCTCGCCGTCGCCGATGGAGAGTGGCAGCAGCGTCGGTTTCGCACCGATCGTGCCGCTTTCGTAGACGAGCACGCAGCCGGGGGCGTGCGTTCGCTTGGCGAGATTCGCAGCGAGGCTCGGGAGGCCGATGCCAACGAAGCAGACGGTCTCGTTGGTCAAGCGTCGCGATGCCTCGACCGCCATCATCTCGTCGGACGTCCACGTTGGTGCGTCGCCGTTCATACGGGCACGGCCTCGAGGACGTGCTCGCGCATCCAGGCGGTGAACGTGTCCCGATCGCGGCTGATCGCCTCCCACGCGACGTAGAACTCGTTGTCGCGCTTGTAGTACCCGTGGGCATACGAGGGATGCGCGCCGCCCGGCACGCAGGCGACCGCGTCGATCACCCACGACGGCAGGACGACCGAATCCGGCCTGCGCTCGAGCCGGTCAACGATCTCCTCGACCGTGACGATCGAGTGCCGCGCCGCGAGCACGACCTCCTTCTGCACGCCCGTGATCCCCCAGAGCTGGACGTTGCCCTGCCGGTCGGCCTGCTGTGCGTGGATGATCCCGACGTCCGGCCGGAGCGCCGGGACGGCTGCGAGCTGCTCGCCGGTGAACGGACACGAGATGAACTCGACCCGGGTGTGCGCAGGCAGGTCGGTCCCCGCGTAGCCCCGCAGCACGCCGAAGGGAAGGTTCGCCGCGCCGGCGGCGTAGGCGGCAGCCATGCCGGCGTGCGAGTGCTCCTCCAGCTCGAGCGGCGCCGGCCAGCCGTTCTCGACCGCGTCGCGCAACCGGTGCAGCGAGCCGACTCCCGGGTTGCCGCCCCACGAGAAGACGAGCTTTCGCGCGCACCCCATCCCGATCAGCTGGTCGTAGACCACGTCGGGCGTCATCCGGACGAGCGTCAGTTCACGCCGGCCCTGGCGGATCAGCTCGTGCGCGGCGGCGTGCGGGATGAGGTGCGTGAACCCTTCGAGCGCGACAACGTGCTCGTCGGCGACGAGCTCGCGAACAGCGTCGGAGAGAGAGACGATCTCGGCCATCGAGGCTCAGAAGGGGAACGGATGCCCGCTGCCTCCTTGCACCGTGATCCACCGGAGCTCGGTGAACTCGTCGATCACCGCCTGCCCCCCGAACCGCCCGAAGCCGGAGTCCTTGACGCCGCCGAACGGCATCTGCGGCTCGTCGCCCACGGACTGGTCGTTGACATGCGCGATGCCCGAGTCGAGCTCGAGCGCGAGCGCGAACCCCCGGTTCGTGTCGCCCGTGAAGATGCCGGCGCTCAGGCCGTAGCTCGTCGCGTTCGCGCGGGCGACCGCCTCCTCCGCCGAGTCGACCGTCTCGACCGAGACGACCGGGCCGAAGGTCTCGTGGTGCGCGAAGTCGGAGTCCTGCGGGACGTCCGTGAGCACGGTCGCCTGGTAGCACGGCCCGACCGCCTCGCCACCCGCGAGCACCTTCGCGCCCTTGGCGACCGCCTCGTCGACGCGCCCCTTCACCATCGAGAGCGCCGACTCGTTGATCAGCGGGCCGATGATCGTGTCTTGCTCCTTCGGGTCGCCCGCCTTCAGCGTCTTCGCCTTCTCGGCGAACCGCGCGGTGAACTCGTCGGCGATCGGCCGCTCGACGAAGATCCGCCGGGACGACATGCAGATCTGGCCCTGGTGCAGGAACGCGCCAAAGATCGACGCATTCACGGCATAGTCGAGGTCCGCGTCCGCGAGCACGATCAGCGGGTTGTGGCCGCCGAGCTCGAGCACGACGCGCTTGAGCTGCCGTCCGCAGGCCTCGGCGAGCCGGCGGCCCGTCTCGGTCGAGCCCGTGAAGTTGAGCCGCCGCACCGCCGGGTTCTCGACCAGCTCGTCCCCGATCGGGCCGGCCTCGCCGGGCGCGTGCGTGACGATGTTCAGGACGCCCGCCGGCAGGCCGGCCTCCGCGAAGATCTCGCCCCAGATCAGGCCGCCGACGACCGGCGACAGCTCGGAGGGCTTCAGCACGACCGTGTTCCCGAGCACGAGCGGCGCCGCGATCGAGCGGGCGGAGAGGATCAGCGCCGCGTTCCACGGCGCGATCGCCGCGACGACACCGACCGGCTTGCGCAGGCCCATGGCCAGCGTGCCCGGATGGTCGGAGGGGATGATCTGCCCGGCGGGCGCGTAGGCGAGCGCTGCCGCCTGGCGCAGGAGGTTGGGCACGAAGCCCATCTGGAACATCCCGAATCCGAAGCTCGCGCCGGTCTCGCGGGCGAGCAGGCTCACGATCTCCTGCAGACGGCTCTCGAGGACGTCGGCGGCCTTGAGGAAGATCCGTTGCCGCTCGGCGGGCACCGTCTGCGACCAGGCGGGGAACGCAGCGGCGGCCGCGGCGATCGCGCGCTCCGCGTCGGCACGGGTGCCGCGCGGCACAAGCGCGACGACGTCGCCCGTGAACGGATCGACGTCCTCGAAGGTGCCGCCCTCGCCGGCGGTCCATTCCCCGCCGATGAAGTGCTGGTACTCGTGTACGTCGGACTGGACGCTCGTCACGTCGTCTCCTTTCCCTGCGCGTGATGGAGGACGGCCTTGATGATTCTCACCGAGCCTGGCCCGGGGGTGCTTGTCTAAGTGTCAATACACCGTTCCATTTATCAGAACAGAGCGATTGGCGCTACCGTCGTCCCGTGCGGATGCTCCTCGCGACGATGCTCATGGCGGCCGTCGTCCCCGCACGGCCGGCGATCGTCTCGAAGCCGATCCCGTTCGGGGCGGCCCGTCGCGCCGAGATGGCGCAGTACGCAGAGCGCCACTACGGCCTGAACACCTGGCGGCTCGTGCATCCGCGCGTGATCGTCGAGCACTACACGGCGACCACCTCGTTCTCCTCGGCCTGGAACACCTTCGCCTCCGACGCGCCCGACCCGGAGCTGCACCAGCTGCCGGGCACGTGCGCGCACTTCATCATCGACCGCGACGGCACGATCTACCAGCTCGTCCCGCTCACGACGATGTGCCGTCACACGGTCGGCCTCAACTGGACCGCGATCGGGATCGAGCACGTCGGCACGAGCGACGCGTCGATCCTCGACAACCCGCGGCAGATGCGCGCATCGTTGCGACTGACGCTCTGGCTGATGCACCGCTATGACATCTCGCTCCCGAACGTGATCGGGCACGCGGAGAGCCTGACGAGCCCCTACCACCGCGAGCGCTATGCGCCGTGGCGCTGCCAGACCCACGCCGACTGGCAGCACGCCGACATGGTCACCTACCGCGAACGTCTCCTCGCCCTCGCCGACAGCGAGCACGTCGCGATCTCGCGCGCAGGCGGCCCCGTCGCCTCGCAGTGCTAAAGGAGCACGCTGGCCGCCGCCGAAAACAGGCGGGTGCGGACCCGGATCACCGCCCTGGCTGCGCTCGCCCTCGTGGGTCTCGCTCACGCTGCGGCGGGCTCGTCGGCCCCTCCCTCCGCAGCCGTGCGGGCGAAGCAGGCACAGGCCGCGCAGGTGCTCGGGCAGGTGAACGCCCTCGACACGCGCTTCGGCGCCGTGGTCGATGCCTGGGACGGCGCGAAGATCCAGCTCGCGACGACCGAGAAGCAGCTGGCCGCAAACCGCGCCCGGCTCACGGCCGCCAAGAAGCAGAGCCGCATCGCCGAGCGGCGCGCCGCACGCCTGCTCATCACGATCTACGAAGGTGAGAACCCGGACCTGATCCAGTTGCTCGCAGGCAGCTCCCAGCTCTCCGACGTGATCAACGCGCTCCAGTACACCCGTGACGTCGCGTCGTCGGCCCAACGCGTCGCCGCCGAGGCCGTCCGCGCGAAGAACAGGCTCGCGGCCGCGAAGCAGCGGCTGCAGGAGGCCGAGCGCACGCGGCGCGCCACCCTTGCCCAGCTCGACGGCGAGCGCGCGAGCATCGGCACGATGCTCGCGCAGCGGCGCCGCCTGCTCTCGTCGATCCACTCGCAGATCGGCCAGATCCAGGCGCGGGAAGCAGCGCAGCAGCGCGCCGAAGCCGCCGCCGCGCGCGCACGGCTCGCCGCGCAGATGGCGCTGCTCAAGCAACAGGCGGCGGCACGCGCGAAGGTGGCAGCAGCGGCGGCAGCAGCCCAGAAGGCTGACCGGCCGACGACGACCGCGCCCGCCACACCCGGCACGACGACGGCCACGACCACCGCGCCGCAGGATCCCGTCACGACGACGGCGGTGGCCAGCTCGACGCTGCCGCCGCCGCCGCNNTCACCCGACACGGGCTTCGACTGCTCGGGCCTCGTGATGTACGTCTTCGCGCAGCTCGGCGTCCAGCTCCCGCACTTCGCGGCAGCCCAGTACGGCTACGGAGTGGCCGTCCCACGCGACCAGCTCCAGCCCGGCGACCTCGTCTTCTTCGACGGGCTGAGTCACGTCGGGATCTACATCGGCAACGGCCAGGTCGTGCACGCGCCGCACACCGGCACCGTCGTCAGCATCTCGCCGCTGTCGCAGTTCGGCGCGAGCTACGTCGGCGCCAGACGAATCTGATTGCCGGCGAAGCCGGGAACCAGATTCGCGAGTTTCTCGGAGGGCGCCGCAGGTCGAAACTCGTGACTCTGGTTCGGCTCCGCCGAATC
>PLDP01000283.1 GCA_003136795.1 Actinomycetota bacterium | reverse complement strand
TGCTCCGGCGGCTCGCGACACTCGTCGAGGAGCACCACGAGGAGCTCGCGCGAATCGAGTCGCAGAACGTCGGCAAGCCGATCGCCGGCGCGCGCGCTGAGATCGGCATGGTCGCCGACGTCTTCCACTTCTACGCGGGCGCCGTCGACAAGCGCTACGGCGAGACGATTCCCGTTGCGGGCGGCATCGACATGACGTTCCGCGAGCCGCTCGGCGTCGTCGGGCTGATCGTGCCGTGGAACTTCCCGCTCAACATCTCGTCGTGGAAGCTCGGCCCCGCGCTCGCGTGCGGCAACACCGTCGTGCTCAAGCCGGCCGAGCTGACGCCGCTCTCGGCGCTCCGCCTCGCCGAGCTCGCGCTCGAAGCCGGGATCCCCGAGGGCGTGCTCAACGTCGTCGTCGGCAAGGGCCGGGTCGTCGGCCAGCGCCTCGTCGAGCATCCCGACGTCGCCAAGATCGGCTTCACCGGATCGACCGAAGTCGGCCGCTCCGTGATGGAGGGCGCCGCCGCCACGATCAAGCGCGTCACGCTCGAGCTCGGCGGCAAGTCCGCGAACGTCGTCTTCGCCGACGCCGACCTGGAGAAGGCCGCGGCCGCCGCGCCCTACGCCGTCTTCGACAACGCCGGCCAGGACTGCTGCGCGCGCTCGCGCATCCTCGTCGAGCGAAGCACCTACGACCGCTTCGCCGACCTGCTCGTCACGGCGACGCGCAAGATCAAGGTCGGTGACCCGAGCGACGAGTCGACCGAGATGGGCCCGCTGATCTCCGCGCAGCACCGCGAGACCGTCGCGAGCTTCGTCGAGGGCGAGCCGCTCTACCGCGGCGACACGCCGACTGGCAAGGGCTACTGGTACCCGTGCACCATCGTCGAAGCCACAAACGACGACCGGATCGCGCGCGAGGAGGTCTTCGGCCCCGTCGCCGCGCTGATCCCGTTCGAGGACGAAGCCGACGCGATCCGCATCGCGAACGACACACCCTACGGCCTCTCCGGCTCGATCTGGACGCAGAACGGCGGCCGCGCGCTGCGCGTCGCGCGCGCGCTCGAGACCGGCGTGCTCAGCGTCAACTCGAACAGCTCGGTGCGCGTGTCGACGCCCTTCGGCGGCTTCAAGCAGTCCGGCTTCGGGCGCGAGCTCGGCATGCACGGGCTGGACGGCTATTCGGAAGTGAAGAACGTCTACTACTCGACGGAGGGCTGATGGGTCGTCTCGACGGCAAGGTCTGCGTGATCACGGGCGCCGGAGGCGGCATGGGCCGCGACGCCACGATTCTGTTCAGCGAGGAAGGCGCGCAGGTCTGCGCCGCCGACGTCAACCTCGAAGCCGCCGAGGAGACGGCGGCCCAGGCGCGCGATGCGTTCGCCCATCGGGTCGACGTCGCCGACGAGGCAAGCGTCAAGGCGATGATGGATGCGACGGTCGCGCGCTACGGCGGTATCGACGTCCTCTACAACAACGCCGGCATCTCGCCGAACGACGACGCGTCGGTGCTCGACACGAGCGTTGAGGCGTGGGACCGCGTGCAGGCGGTGAACACGCGCGGCGTCTTCCTCTGCTGCAAGCACGGCATCCCGCACCTGCTCGAGCGCGGCGGCAGCGTGATCAACGTCGCGAGCTTCGTCGCGATCGTCGGCGCGGCAACCAGCCAGATCTCCTACAGCGCATCGAAAGGCGCGGTGCTCTCGATGAGCCGCGAGCTCGCGGTGCAGTTCGCGCGCGAGAACGTGCGCGTGAACGCACTCTGCCCCGGCCCCGTCGAGACACCGCTGCTGCTCAACATCTTCGGCGACGACCCCGCAGCGCTCGAACGGCGCCGCGTGCACTGGCCGACCGGCCGGCTCGCCAAGCCGCGCGAGGTCGTGAACGGCGCGCTGTTCCTCGCCTCCGACGAGTCGTCGTACGTCACGGGCTCGACGTTCCTCGTCGACGGCGGGCTGACCGCTGCCTACGTGACGCCCGAGTAATGCGCGTCTGCCTGATGATCGAGGGCCAGGAGGGCGTCTCCTGGGAGCAGTGGGTCGCACTCGCGCGCGCCGCCGAGGACGCAAACCTCGACGGCCTCTTTCGCTCCGACCACTACCGCTCGATCCAGCGCGGCGAGCCCGCCGGCGCGCTCGACGCCTGGGCCACCCTCGCAGGGCTCGCCGCGGTCACCGACAGGATCAGGCTCGGAACGATGGTCACCCCCGTCACGTTCCGCCGCGCGCAGGTGCTCGCGAAGATGGTCGTGACGGTCGACCACATCTCGGGCGGGCGCGTCGAGCTCGGCCTCGGCGCCGGCTGGTACGAGGCCGAGCACGAGGCGTACGGCTTCGCCTTCCCGCCGCTGCGGGAGCGCATGGACGAGCTCGACCGGCAGCTCGCCGAGATCGTCCGCCACTGGGACGACGCGCCCGAGGTCCAGCCCAAGCCGGTGCAGCGTCCGCATCCGCCGATCATCATCGGAGGCACCGCGAAGCCGCGCACCGTCCGAGCGGCCGTCGCGCACGCCGACGAGTACAACACGGTCTGGCCGACGGTCGAGGAGGCGCGCGAGCGCAAGCGGGCTCTCGACGACGCCGCCCGGGGCGCCGGCCGCGAGCCGTTGCGCTTCTCGATGATGACCGGCTGCGTCGTGGGCAACGACGCCGCCGAGCTCGAGGAGCGCCTCGCTGCCTACCAGGCCCTGACGGGAAAGGAGACGCCGGCGATCAGCGGCACGGTCGACCAGGTGGTCGGACAGCTGCGCGAGTACGAAGCGGCCGGCGTCGAGCGGGTGATGCTCCAGCACATGGCGCACGAGGACGTCGCGATGGTCACCGTGCTGGGCGAGGTCGCAGCCCAACTAGGCTAGGCGCGTGCGCCTGTTCCTCGTTCGTCACGCCGAGGCAGCGCCCGGCGAGCCGGATGCGCTGCGCCCCCTGACCCCAGCCGGCCGGGCCTCCGCCCGCGCGCTCGGCGAACAGCTCGCAGCCGAGCAGCTCGACGCAGTGCTCTGCAGCCCACTTCTGCGCGCGCGGGAGACCGCCGAGCAGATCGC
>PLDP01000163.1 GCA_003136795.1 Actinomycetota bacterium | reverse complement strand
CCGGCCAGCTCGATGTGGGCGCGCCGGACGTGCTGGTCGGTGTAGAGGACGTCGACGTACCTGGCCCCTGCGGCGTATGCCTCACGAGCGATCGCGCGGACGAACGGCGCGTGCTCGATCAGCGCGTTGATGCCGAGGATCTGGCCGGGCTGGAGGTTCAGGCCCACCTGGACGGTCAGGCGTGCGTAACTCTCGAGGCGCTGATCGGCTTCGGGCACGGCGAGGACGATAGCTACCCCGTCGAGGCGACCGAATCGACCCGTACACTGACCCGCCGTGAAACGGATCATCGTCACCGGAGCACTGTGCGCTGCGCTCTTGGCCGGCTGCGGCGGCAGTTCGTCGCACCTCTACACGCTGGCGAAGGCGACGGCGTGCCTGAAGCAGCAGCCCGTGCGGCTCGGCGGACAGCTCGACTTCGTCGCGTCGACCGCGATCGGCGGCGCGGTAAAGGTCCACACGAAGGACAACTTCCTGACGCTGGTCTTCGGCTCGTCGGTCTCCGACGGCGACAACATCGCCGCGGCCTATCGCAGGTTCGCCGCCAAGAACGTGGGCGTCGACGACGTCCTCCACCAGGACGAGAACGCGGTGATGCTCTGGCACATCCACTGGGACCAGGCCGACTTCGACCTGATCACCAACTGCCTCAGATAGCGCCCTCTTCGGCGAGGAAGCGCCGGAACCAGAAGAGGAAGACGNNGCGGCGAAGACGAACGACGCGAAGGCATAGGCCGAGCGCGCGCCCGAGGGGAGCCGCCGTGGGAGGTCCTGCACGAGCGGCCACCAGAAGAGGATCCCGGTCGCGAAGTAGCAGCCGTGCTCGATGTGGATCAGCCACGACTGGTGTCGCAGCGCCGCGTCGTAGACGGGCGGCACGTGCCAGAAATAGTAGTTGCCCAGCCAGACCGGTAGCGCGAACGCCGGGTGCGTCGCAAGCCGCCACCAGGGAAGGCGGGCCAGGCGTTCGGTCATCGCACGCGACGCGCCGAGCACGGCGAGCAGCGGCGCCCACTCCGCCAGGATCACGTTCTGGAGCAGGTGCGCCGTGAGCAGGTAGTGCAGGCCGAGGTGGTGCAGCGGCGACCAGAACGCGAACGCGAGCAGCGCCATCGAGCCCGCGTAGCAGGCGATCCGCCACCGGGGCGCGCCGAACCGCCCGACCGCGAACAGGTAGAGCAGCGAGAGCGCCGGCACGACGACGGTCGTGTCCACGTCCGCCTGCCAGGCATACGGCGAATGCGTGTGAGCGAGCAGCACCGATGGCTAACCTAGTCGGCGCACGCGGGTGTAGCTCAATGGTAGAGCCGTAGCCTTCCAAGCTACTTACGCGGGTTCGATTCCCGCCACCCGCTTAGGTCGTGGGGGAGCACCGACGGTTCTCCCCCACGTGCCCCCTCTCCGACACGTTGCACCTGGTTGTGAGCGAGCACAGGCGAAGCCCGCACTCGCGACCCGTTGGTCGTGCAATTTCAGTTCGCGTGAACGAGCTATGCCGTTGGCTCCAATAGATCGGCGCGCATCCGCTTGAGCGGCGGGATTACGCTTCTAGGAGATAGAGGCTGTCGGTGCGCATCCGTCTGCCGCGGTAGCGTCTGGCCGTGGCGACCGGCTGGCATCAGGATCGGATCGGGTCGGCCCATCGTGGTGAGAACCCGCTCGTGATGGCGCGGATGCGCAGCGGCTTCGCCGTCATCGGCGACACGCAGCATCTGCCGGGCTACTCGCTGCTCCTGACGGACGACCCATCCGTCGATCACCTCAGCGACCTCGACTGGGAACGTCGCACGGAGTTCCTATTCGATTTGTCGTTGCTCGGGGAGGCGGTCGAGTGTGCGTGTCGCACGGACGCGCTGCGGCGGATCAACTACGAGGTGCTCGGCAACTCTGTGGCCTTCCTCCACGGGCACGTCCACGCCCGGTACGAGTGGGAGCCGTCGGACAAGATCACGGGCCCCGTATGGCGGTACCCGAAGGACGTTCGAAACGATCCTGAGCACGCGTATTCGGATGAGAAGCACGGCGAGCTCCGGGCAGCCATTACCGCGGAGATCTGCAGACTGATCGAGCGGGCCTACGAGTAGCTCCGAGACGCAGCATGCGTCTCGACATCTGCGTAAATGCTTCTAGCGGAGCTCGTCCGCGAACGGCTCGAGCTCGTGTGCGTGCAGGCCGATCGTGCCTGCCTCGAGCGCGGCCTTCACCTCGTTCGCGAGCGCGAGCGCTTCGTGGGCCTGGCCCGGCTCGAGCACCGTGGAGATCGACGCAAGCACCGCGTTTCCTTCGTGCAACTGCAGGTCGACGGTTTTCAGCGCGGACTTGTCGTTGATGTACGGATCGTCGGGAATGCCGACCCAGATCACGACGCTGCCACCACCTGGCAGCGTCGCATGCTCGATCACCGGTGCGGAGCGGAGGCTCACACCACGCACGCTACCAACGTCCGATCCGCCCGGGATTCTTAGGCCATGACGCCCGAGCGCGTGGTCGACCTACGCTCCCGCACGATCCTGCGCCTGCTGCTGATCGTGCTCGTGGTGGCGGTGACGCTCGAGGTGCTGTGGCTCGCGCGGCACATCCTGGCGTGGGTCGTGCTCGCCCTCTTCCTCGCGCTCGCGCTCGACCCGCTTGTGCGCTGGATCGAGCGCCGTGGCCGCGTTGGGCGGGGACCGGCAATCGCGATCGCCTATCTGATCGTGCTGGTCGTGATCGCCGCTGTCGGCGCGACGTTCGTCCCGAAGCTGATCGACGAGGTCAACGGCTTCGTCCAGGCGCTGCCGAATTACGTGCACGACCTGACGCACGGTCGCGGCCGGCTCGGGTTCCTCGAACGCAAATACCACGTGGTCGAGAAGGTTCGTGAGCAGGTCAAGGCGGGCGGCGCGAAGAAGGTGCTCGGGCTGTCGGGCGCTGCGGTCTCGGTGACGAAGAGCATCATCACGATCATCGCCGCAACGGTGACGATCGTCTTCCTGACGTTCTTCATGCTGCTCGAGGGGCGAAGCTGGGTCGAGCGCGTGTATTCGCTGTTCCCGGAGCAGTCGCAGGCCCGCTGGAGGCGGGTGGGGAACGACATCTACAAGACGGTCGGCGGCTACGTCACCGGCAACATCCTGATCAGCCTGATCGCCGGAGGGTCGATCACGGTCGTGCTGCTCGTGATGGGCGTGCCGTACGCGGTGGCGCTCGGCCTGCTCGTCGCGTTCCTCGACCTGATCCCGCTCGCTGGAGCGACGGTCGCCGGAGTCGTCGTCGCCATCGTCGCGTTCCTGCACTCGGTGCCGGCGGGGATCGTCGCCGTCCTGTTCGTGATCGTCTACCAGCAGCTCGAGAACCATTTCCTGCAGCCGGTGATCTACGGCCGCACGGTGCAGCTCTCACCCCTCGTGGTCCTCATCTCGGTGCTCATCGGCGCGGAGCTCGCAGGCATCCTCGGCGCGCTCGCCGCGATTCCCGTCGCCGGGACGCTGCAGGTGATCGTGCGGGACCAGCTGGCGGCACGGCGCCCGCTGGCCCCGGTCGAGCCGCTGCCGCCCCCACCGGGGTAGGTCCCTCCGGCCGGGAAGATGGCCCTACCGGCTCATGCGGAAGCGGCTTTTCCCGGCGATATTCGCCACGTGGGGAAGCGGATCGGGGTCGCCATCGCACTGGTCACGCTGTGCGCCGCCTTTGCGGCGCCTGTTGCCGTTCCCGCCCCGCACGCCACCCTCACCTCGCTCGACTCCGGCGTACTGGCGCAGCTGAACGAGATCCGCGTCGCGCACGGCCTCGTCCCGCTCGAGCTGGACGCCGGGCTGACGGCGGCCGCCTCTGCGCATTCGCAGGAGATGGGCACCGATGGCTACTTCGAGCACACCTCCGCGGACGGCCAGGCGTTCTGGAAGCGGATCGGCCACTGGTACGCGATGAGCGGCTACAGCTATTGGTCGGTCGGCGAGAACCTGCTCTGGTCGTCGCCCGGGGTCGATCCGGCAGGCGCTCTGAAGCTCTGGATGAACTCGCCCGAGCACCGGGCGAACATCCTCACGGCGCGCTGGCGCCAGATCGGCGTCTCCGCGCTGCACGTCGGGAGCGCGCCCGGCGTCTACCACGGGCTCGAGGTGACGATCATCACGACCGACTTCGGCGTCCGTCACTAATCCCTAGCCAGGCGCGGCGGTACCCTCAGGAGGCGCGCCCGTAGCTCAGTGGACAGAGCGACGGCCTTCTAAGCCGTTGGTCGGAGGTTCGAATCCTCCCGGGCGCATGCAGCGATCACCGAAGCTGCTTTCTGAGTTGAGCCGCCGCTACGATGAGCGGCGCACGGTGGCGGTAGCTCAGTTGGTAGAGCCCCGGGTTGTGGTCCCGGTGGTCGCGGGTTCGAGTCCCGTTCGCCACCCTCGCTAGGCTTCACTCGCTCGGCCCCGTAGCTCAGAGGACAGAGCGGGAGCCTTCGAAGCTCCGTGCGGTGGTTCGATTCCACCCGGGGCCATGACACTTTCTTAGGTTTCGCTTGGCCAAAATCGTGTTGGATCGCGCCGTGAGCTCGAGCCTCTCCCGCAAGGACTTCCTCGCCGCCTCCGGCGCTGCGCTGAGCGCACTCGCCCTGCCGCGCTACGCGTGGGGCGGCCTCGCAACTGCTGCTGCGCCACCTGGAACTGCGTCGTACATCAGCGAGCCGACGCTCAAGCCGCCGACCCTCACCGTGTCGACGCTCGCCAGTCCGGCGGCCGGCTATCTGTTTCTCGCCACGCTGAACGGGCCCGGCCAGCGCGGCCCGATGATCGTCGACAACAAGGGCAACGTCGTCTTCTTCCGTCCAGTCGACACGGTCGCGATCAATTTTCGGCGGCAGATGTTCGCCGGCAAGCCGGTGCTCACCTGGTGGGAGGGCGTCATCTCGACGATCGGCACGGGCCAGGGAGAAGGCGTGATCCTCGACGAGAGCTATTCGACCGTCGCGCGCGTGCAGGCAGGGAACGGCTTCAAGGCCGACGTTCACGAGTTCCTGCTCACCTCGAACGGCACGGCGCTGATCACGGTCTACAACTCGGTGCAGGCCGACCTCACCGCCGTCGGTGGCTCGGCAACGGGAACCGTCCTGGACTCGATCGTCCAGGAGGTCGACGTGAAGACGGGGAGCGTGCTGTTCGAGTGGCACAGCCTCGACCACGTTCCGATCACCGAGACGTATGCGCCGGTCCTCGATCCGTTCGACTACTTCCACGTCAACTCGATCGACGTCGACCTCGACGGCAACCTGCTGGTCTCTGCCCGGAACACGTCGGCGGTGTACAAGCTCGATCGGTCGAGCGGGAAGGTGTTGTGGCGGCTCTCCGGGAGGAGCAGCGACTTCGAGCTTGGGGTCGATGCGAGGTTCATGTACCAGCACGACGCGCGCGCGCATCCGGACGGCACGATCACGCTGTTCGACGACGGCCCCGGGCCCTCGTCGCAGCAGTCGCGGGCGATCCGGCTCGGCCTCGACTTCGCCGCGATGCGCGCCGACCTGCTGCAGGACTACCGCCATCCGGATCCCCTCGCGTCGGTGGCAATGGGCAACGCGCAAGTGCTCGGCAGTGACGCGATGCTCGTCGGCTGGGGCACCGAGCCGTACGTGACCGAGTTCGGGCCCGAGGGCGATGTGCGGTTCGACGCGAAGTTCGACGGCGGCGCCTGGAACTACCGCGCCTTCCGCAACTCGTGGGTGGGCGAGCCCACGACGAAGCCTGCGGTCGCCGCCGTCTCTCATGGGAGCGGCGTGAGCGTGCACGCAAGCTGGAACGGCAGCACCGAGACCGCCGCCTGGCGCGTCTCGGCCGGCGACACGGCGTCGGCGCTCGTGCCGGTGACGACCGTCGCTGCCACGGGATTCGAGACCACGATCTCGATCGCGGGACGGCCTCAGTTCGTCTCAGCGACCGCTCTGAATGCAGCACACCGCCCGCTCGGCGTCTCGCGCGTCGTTCGCGTTTCCTCCTAGGACGACGCGACGGTTGCGCGCCCCGCGTGGGGCGTCACCTTCACGAGCGCGCCGGGGAACGGCTTCGTATTCCAGATCCAGCCGGCCGGGGCGGCACGCAGCGCGGCGGCCGATGTGAACCGCGGCACCTTGTGGCCGTCGATCGTCACCGAGGACGGCGGCGACGAGCGTGCGAACAGCACCTCCGATTCGCGCGGCGCGCCCGTGAGCTCGACCTTCGACCCGCCCGTCAGCCAGCCGGCGCGGCCTGCCAGCTGCAGCGCGTCGAGCGGCCACGCGCGCGGCCAGAGCTTCGCCTCGCGGAGGTTGAACGGAATCGTCGCGTCCGCACGCAGGTAGAGCGGGAACTGCGCGAGCGGTGTCAAGCGCAGCACGCTGCGCGGCCCGTCGATCGTCTGCCCGGTGAAGAGGTCGACCCAGGTGCCTTGCGGCAGGTAGACGACGGCGTTGTGGTTCGTCGACGTCACGGGCGCAGCCAGCAGGTCGCGTCCGACGAGCAGCTCGAGGTCGCTCTTCCAGGCCTGCTCGTCGTCGGGGTAGACGAGGCCGAGCGGCTGCAGGATCGGCGAGCCCGTGCGCGACGACGCGCGCGCGAGTGAGTACAGGTACGGGAAGAGGTCGTAGTGCAGGAGCACGGAGCTGCGCGCCACGTCGGTTGCCTGCGCGCCGAGCGTCCAGAACGTTGCCGCCCGGTCCGCGCCGCCGACCTCGAAGATCGGGCTGATCGCGCCGAGCTGCGACCAGCGTGCGAACACCACCGGCGTCAACACTTTCTGCCCCGTCTGGGTCGCGTAGCCGCCGACGTCCGAGCCGGCGATCGCGAAGCCGCTCGCGCCGAGGCTCGCGAGCGAATGGATTGCATCCTTCAGCCCACCGAAGTCGGGGATCTGGTCGCCGGCCCACACACCCGCGCCGGCGGCGGGCGTGCCGGTCCACCCGGCGCGGAACATCGTCACCAGCGATCGTTCGCCGGCCGAGCGCGCGCCTGCGAGCACACTGCGCGCAAAGAGCTCCGGGAACAGGTTGTGCACCTCGCGCGGGTCGCCGTTTGCGAAGTGGATGCTCTCGAGGTCGGTCTCGTCGCCACGGTCGCCCTTGAACCCGTCGACGCCGAGCCGGACGAGCGCGGCGATCTTCGCCTGGTAGGCCGCGCGCGCGGGCGCGCTCGTGAAGTCGACTCCGTCCCAGCCCTGCGGTGTCGGGAACGTCGTGCCGGCGGGGAAGCGGGAGAGGCCGAGGCACGTCGCGGACGACGTCACCCACGGCGAGACCCACACCATGAACTTCACGCCCGACCGGTGCACCGAGCGGATCAGCGCCGCGGGATTCGGGAACCGCGTGGGATCGAACTGCAGCGCGCCCCAGCAGCCGTCGGTCTCCCATGGGTTGTCGAGGAGCACCGAGCCGAGCGGGATTCCGAGCCGCCGGAACTGCGCGACGTCGTCCAGGATCTCCGCCGAGCCCTTGACCTGGTCGCGCCACTTGATCGCACCGAACTCCGCCGGCGGCGGCAGTGGGATCCGCCCCGCCGTCAAGCGGAACGAGGCGACGACCTGCGCCGGGGTTCCGGCGAACACGTCGTAGTCGAGCGACGAGGTCTTGAAGCACGCCTGGACACGGTCGGGTGCGGGCACGACGGTGCACAACGGGTGCTCGCTGTTCGCGTCGTCGCACGCCATGCCGTTGTGCGTGCCGCGGAACTGCATGTGACCGACCGCGTTCGTGTCGTAGTAGACGCCGTAGCCGGCGGAGCTCGCGAAGAACGGCGTCACGATCGACCGGCCGCACGAGTACGCCACCTTGAGCTGCACGAGCTGGCCGTTGAGGTCAATGCCGGTCTGGTCGATGCCCGTGCCGACGAAGTGCTCGCTCGCCGCCGGGCTTCGCAACGCCGAGTAGACGGTCGCGACACCGGTCGCGGGGAGGAGCCGCCACGCGACGTGGATGCCGTGCGCGGTGTGCGTGACGGTGACCGTCGACGTGCGGTTCTTCTCGTCGGTCGCGACGCGATACCGCGTGCCGTTCGCGACCTTCTGGGAGCCGAGCAGCGAGGTGACCGTGTGCTGCGAGCCGTCGTCGAGCGTGTACGAGAGGCGGCTCCCGGGGCCGGCCGGGCCGGTCGCGTCGGCGACGAGCGTCTTGCCGCGGGCGGACACCGTCAGAGCGAACGGCGAGGACTGCACCTTCCAGCCGAGCGCGCCGTCGCCGCTCCGATCCGCACGCAGCACGAAGGCCCACCCGGCGATCGTTGCGGCGGCGACGAGGACGAGCGCCGTGATCACCCGAATGCGCACCCGGCGATCTTAGGCGGGGTGGCGGGACCTGCCGGGCATTAGTGTCCGTAGAGGAGAGATGCGCCGAGCGATTGCCTTTGCCTGCCTCGCCGCGTGCGTGTTCGCCCCGGCAGCGGCGGCCAAGTTTCGGATGACGATGTCGCTCGGGGACTCGACGCCGACTGCAGGCAGTCCGTTCACCGTCGTCGTCAACACGGAGGATGCGATCCCCACGGGTGACTACATC
>PLDP01000134.1 GCA_003136795.1 Actinomycetota bacterium | reverse complement strand
GCCTATCCGAGTCTCGAGTTCGATCGTCCCGCGCCGCACGTGCTGCGGCTGACGCTGCGCGCGACCGGCAAGCTGAACGCGGTCAGCGGCGCCATGCACGGCGAGCTCGCCGCCGTCTGGAAGACGATCGGCGACGACGACGAGACGCGCGCCGTGATCGTGCGTGGCGCCGACGGGGCCTTCAGCGCCGGCGGCGACCTCGACCTCGTGCTCGCGATCGCAGACGACGCAGAGACACGAGCCCGCGTCTTCCACGAGGCGCGCGACCTCGTCTACAACGTGATCGACTGCCCGAAGCCGATCGTCTCGGCGATCACCGGGCCGGCGGTCGGGGCGGGCCTCGCCGTCGGGCTGCTCGCCGACATCTCGATCGCAACCCCGAGCGCACGGATCGTCGACGGCCACACGAAGCTCGGCGTCGCCGCCGGCGANNGATCGGGCTCGTCTCGCTCTGCGTCCCCGAGGACGAGCTCGACGCGCGCGCGCTCGAGCTCGCGACGCGACTCGCGGAGGGCTCGCAGCCGGCGATCCGCCACACGAAGCTCGCGCTCAACAACTGGCTGCGCGCGGCAGGCCCGGCCTTCGACGCGTCGCTCGCACTGGAGTTCCTCGACCTGACGGGCCCCGACGTGCACGAGGGCGTCGCGGCCGTGCGCGAGAAACGCAAACCGCGGTTTCTCTAAAGCGTTTCGAGCCGCGCGAACTCCACGTTGAACTTGACGCCCATCGCCATGGCGTCCTTCCCGGACGCCGCGAACTCGGGCGACGAGACGGCCGCCTTGAACGCCTCCGTGTCGGCCCACTCGAACTCGGCGTAGTACTGATGCGGCGCCTCACCCATCGGCGCGCCGAAGACCGGCCCGTGCCGGAAGGTCGCGCCCGGCACCTGCTTGCAGATCTCAAGGTGCTCGGCGTACCGCTGCGGATCGGGTGCCTCGTCGTAGAGTACGACCACTCTGACCATGCTGTCCCCCTTCGTCGGAGAGAGAGGAGCCTAACCTTGACGTCCGCCGCGGTCTTCTTGACCGTCATCGCCGGGCTCGCGGGCGCGGTCCAGGTCGCGGTGATGGGCCGCTTCGGCGGCCGCGTCGGCATCTTCGAGGCGCTGACGTTCGCGACGGGGGTGCAGCTCGTGCTGTCGCTCGGTCTGCTGCTGGTGGTGCGCCTCGGCTTCGGCGGCCTCGGCAATGCATTCCGGGCGCCGTCCTGGTTGTGGCTGGGCGGGCTGATGGGCCTGACGGTCGTCCTGTCCATCACCTTCGCTCAGCCCCGGATCGGCGCGACGGCGACGATCGGGATCCTGATCGCCGGTCAGCTCGTGATGGGAGCGGTGATCGACCGCTACGGCCTCTTCGGCGTGCAGCGCATCGCCATCTCGCTGCCGCGGGCCGCCGGGATCGTGCTGCTGGGAATCGGCGCAGCCCTGTCGCTCGTTCGGTAACGCGTGTCGAAGAACGCAAAGGTCTGGACCGCGCTGGTCACGGTCTACGTGATCTGGGGCTCGACCTACCTGGGGATCGCGTACGCCGGCGAGACGATCCCGCCGCTCTTCGCTGTCTCGACGCGCTTCATCACCGCGGGCACGCTGATGGCGGTGGTGGTGAAGGCGCGCGGCGGTTCGCTGCGGATGTCACGGCGCTCGCTCGGCGCCTGCATCGTGGTCGGTTGCCTGCTGCCCGGCGCGAACGCCGTGCTCTTCTTCGCCGAGCGAAACGTCCCCACCGGGCTCGCCTCGCTGATCATCGCGTCGGTGCCGCTCTGGCTCGTGGTGCTGCGGCTGGCCGGCCATGAGCGCCTGCCGTGGCAAGCACTCGCCGGGGTCGGCGTCGGCTTCGCCGGGGTCGCCGTGCTGGCGCAGCCTTCGGGCGGCGCCAAGTGGTGGGGGATCGGGCTGTGCGTCTGCTCGGCGCTGATGTGGTCGACCGGCTCGTTCCTCTCCTCGCGCCTGCCCATGCCCGAGAATCCCTTCGCGGCGACGTCGGTCGAGATGCTCGCCGGCGGTCTGATCATGTTCCCGTTCTCGCTCCTCACCGTCCATCACTTCTCGCCGTCTGCCGCGTCGATCGCAGGCTGGATCTATCTCGTCACCTTCGGGTCGATCGTCGGCTACACCGCGTACGTGTGGCTGCTTGCGAACGCGCCGCTCGGGTTGATCTCGACGTACGCGTACGTGAACCCGGTCGTCGCGATCACGCTCGGCGTGCTCTTCCGCGGCGAGCACCTGACGTGGCGCCTCTTGATCGGCGCGGTGATCGTCGTGGCCGCCGTCGCAATCGTCGTCCGCCAGGAGCCGCGCGCGACAACCGGCCCCGAGGAAGGGGTGCGCTGAAGTTCGGTCTGATCGCTCCGCGAGTGCAAGGAGCGGTAGTTTCCCGGTATGCCTCCCGTCCGCTGGCGGCGTAGCATCGCCGAATGATTCGCCGCCTGATCCTCCTCGCCGCGGGAGCGCTGCTCCTCGCGGCCTGTGGCAGCACGAAGACCGTCACCGTCACGGTCGGCACGCAGCAGGGGCCGACGACGAAGGTCAGCGCGCTCGTCGCCGAGGGCGCGCACGACTTCAACCAGTTCGCCTGCGCCCAGTGCCACGGCCCGAACGGCGGGGGCGGGATCTCCTCCGGGGTGCCGGCGCTGAAGATCGTCGGCAAGGCGTTCACCGCGGCACAGCTGCGCACGATCATCGACCACGGCCTCGGCGAGTCGGCCAATCCGACCGCGCCGTATATGCCGGTGTGGGGCCTGATCATCTCGGCGCGGCAGGTGTCGGCACTTGTCGCATACGTCCACGCGGGCCTGCCGGCCGTCGCCGGCGCGGTTCCGCCGCCGGTCCAGACCGACCAGGGTCCCGTCGTCGAGGGCGCGCAACTCTACGTGCGCTACGGCTGCATCAACTGCCACGGCCCGAACGGCCTCGGCGGCGTCCCGAACCCGCAGTCGGCGGACAAGTCGATCCCGCCGCTCTCGGGCGCCGACTTCTTCAACCAGTTCAACACCGACCAGAAGATCATCGACGTGATTCGCAGCGGCAGCGTGATCGGCAAAGCGCCGATCGTCTCGATGCCGCATTGGGGCGGCATCTTGAGCACCTCGCAGCTCAACGCGCTCGTCGCTTACATCAAGACGCTCCAGACTT
This sequence comes from Actinomycetota bacterium, assembly GCA_003136795.1. Classification (GTDB taxonomy): domain Bacteria; phylum Actinomycetota; class Thermoleophilia; order Gaiellales; family Gaiellaceae; genus PALSA-600. The sequence continues at coordinate 3,571 of PLDP01000134.1, read as the reverse complement.
CTTGATCAAAAGGTGTCAGACACCGTCGGTGTCTGACACCAAACAGATGTCGTCCGGCTTGACCGGGACGCGGGTCAACTCGCGTCCGGTCGCCGCGCGGAGCGCCGCGACGATCGCCGCGGTCGAGACGACGGTCGGTGGCTCGCCGACGCCCTTCACGCCGTAGGGCGCGTCGGGCTCGGGATCCTCGATCAGCACCGACTCGACCGGCGGCATGTCGAGCGCGGTCGGGATCAGGTAGTCGGTGAAGCTCGCGTTCGTGATCAGGCCGTCGCGGGTCTGGATCTCCTCCATCAGCGCGAGCCCAAGGCCCTGCGCCGTGCCGCCCTCGATCTGCCCTTCGACCTGCTGCGGGTTGATCGCCTTGCCGACGTCCTGGGCGGCGCCGATCCACACGACGCGCGTCAGCCCCAGGTCGACGTCGACCTCGGCGACGACCTTCATCGCGCACGCCGCGAACGCGACGTGCGCGCGCTCGCCGGTGATCTGCCCCGTCTCCGGATCGAGCGGCGTCGTGCGGCGGTGGCGGTAGATGCGCTCGACGTCGATCTCTTCGCCGGGCCTTCTCTCCTGCTCCTCGAGCGCGGCGCGACACGCGTCGCGCACCGCACCGGCGACCATCCACGTCATCCGTGACGCCGAGGCCGAGCCCGACGAGTCGACCGTCGCGGTCTGCGCCGGCGCGAGCCGCACGTCATCCAGGCCGAGCTCCGTGCGCGCGACCTGCAGGATCACGCCGGTGACGCCTTGCCCCACCTCGGCGGCGGCGCAGTGCACCTCGGCCGAGCCGTCGGTGAGCAGCCGCACGCGCGCAGCGCAGTAGTCGTCGAACCCCTCCGAGTACGCGATGTTCTTGAAGCCGACCGCGAAGCCGACGCCGCGCCGCACACCTTCGCCGTTCGTTGTGTTGCCCGCGCCGCCCGGCAGCCGCAGCACGTCGCGCGGCAGCTCCTCTGCAGGCGGGGGCTCGAGTGCTGCAGCCGCGCGGATCGTCTCCGCGACGGGCAGCGACCCGGTGATCGTCTGGCCGGTCGGAAGGACATCGCCCGGCTTGAGCGCGTTCAGCAGCCGCAACTCGATCGGGTCGATGTCGAGCGCCACGGCGAGCTTGTCCATCTGCGCCTCGCTCGCGAAGCACGTCTGNNCCGTCGCGCGTCGCCCGGTGCTCGCACCAGATGCGGGCCGGATGACGGTGCACGTGCCCGGTGAACGACTCCTCGCGGTTGTAGACGATCTTCACCGGCCGGTTCGTGTGCAGCGCGAGCATCGCGCCGTGCACCTGCATCGAGAGGTCCTCGCGGCCGCCGAACGCGCCGCCGACCCCGCCGAGGTGGATGCGCACCTGCTCCAACGGCAGAGCGAGGCACGGCGCGACCTGGGCCCGGTCGACATGCAGCCACTGCGTCGCGACGTAGATGTCGACGCCGCCCTCGCCGTCGGGTACCGCGAGCCCCGACTCGGGCCCGAGGAACGCCTGATCCTGGCTGCCGACCTCGTACACGCCACTGACGGAGACGTCGCCCTCCGCGTCGACGTCTCCGTGGCGAATCTGGATGTGGCGCACGACGTTCGGGCGCGGGTCGTCGAAGTAGCCATGGCCCCGCGTCGGTCGCTCGGGATGCAGATCTTCGAGCTCGGTCGCGCGCTCCATGTCGGCGACCGGCTCGAGCGGCTCGTACTCGACGACGATGCGTTCGGCAGCGCGGCGCGCTTGCTCCGGGTGCTCGGCGGCGACGAGGGCGACCGGCTCGCCGTAGTAGAGGACACGGTCGATCGCCAGCACGGGCTGGTCCTGGAACTCGAGCCCGTACGTCTTCTGCCCGGGCACGTCGTCGTGTGTGAGCACCGCGTGCACCCCCGCCATCGAAACCGCCTGCGAGATGTCGAGCGCGACGATGCGCGCGTGCGCGTGCGGGCTGCGCAGCGTGTGGCCCCAGAGCATCCCCGGGACGATCAGGTCGCTCGCGTAGGCAAACTCGCCCTTCACCTTCGGCGGCGCGTCGATCCGCGGAACGAGCTCGCCGATCCTTCCCTTCTGCACCCGGCGAGCGGTCTGGGTCATGCGTTCGCCGCCAGGCGCACCGCGTCGAAGATCTTCGCGTAGCCCGTGCAACGGCAGAGGTTGCCCGAGAGCGCCTCGCGGATCTCGTCGTCGGAGGGACTCGCGTTGCGGCGCAGGAGATCCGCCGTCGCAACGACGAGGCCCGGTGTGCAGAACCCGCACTGGACTGCGCCCGCGTCGACGAACGCCTGCTGCACCGCGTGCAGCCGGTCGCCGTCGGCAAGGCCCTCGACTGTCGTCACCTCGTGCCCGTCGGCCTGCGCGGCGAGCACGAGACAGGCGCACACGAGCGTGCCGTCGAGCAGCACCGAGCACGAGCCGCACTCGCCCTGCTCGCACGCGTTCTTGGCGCCGGGAAAGCCGAGCTTCTCCCTCAGTGCGAAGAGCAGCGACTCGCCCTCCCAGCAGTCGGCCTGGTGCTCCTCACCGTTGATGCGCATGGTGATCCTCAAATAAGCACCCGCTTCAACGCGCGCTCGGTCAGCACGCGCAGAGCGTGGCGGCGGTAGCGCTCGCTGCCGCGCACGTCGTCGATCGGGGAGGCGGCTGCCGCGACCCGCTCCGCGAACGAGTCGGCCTCGTCACGTGGAGCCGTCACGAGCACCGGGCGGGGCGAGGCGGAGCCGAACGACGCGCGCAGCTCGTCGCCGGCCGAGACGGCGAGCGAGACGACGGCGATCACCATGGCGTTCCGCGGTCCGATCTTCATGAACGTCTGCGGTGCGCGCGAGGGCGTCAGCCAGACGGCTGTGATCAGCTCGTCCGGCTCGAGCACGTTGCGCTTCACGCCGGTGACGAACTCACCGAGCGCCACGCGTCGCGTGCCGCGCACCGACGCGCACTCGACCTCGGCGCCTTCGACGAGCAGCGGCGGAAGTGCGTCGCCCGCGGGCGACGACGTGCCGAGGTTGCCGCCGATCGTGCCGCGGTTGCGGATCTGCGGCGATCCGACCGTGCGCGAAGCCTCTGCGAGCGCGGGCAGGACGTCGCGCAGGAGCCCGTGCTCGATCTCCCCGTAGGTGAGGCCGGAGCCGAGCCGAAGAGCGCCGTCCGCTCGAGTGAAGCCGCGCAGCTCGGCGACCTCATTCAGGTTCAGCATCGTCGCCGGCCGGCCGCGGTCGAAGTTGAGCGCGACCATGACGTCGGTGCCGCCCTGGATCGGCCATGCGCCGGGGTGCTCTGCTTTGAGCCGGAGCGCCTCGGGAAGCGTGCGGGGCGTGAGGACGTCCACGCCGGTGGACTGTACGGTTCTCCAGCGATGGACGCACCTCTTTCGCGTCGCCTTGCTGTCGCGCGCGGTGACGAGCCGGCCGATCTCGTCGTCCGCGGTGGTCGCGTGCTCTCCGTGTTCACGCGTGAGTGGCTCGAAACGGACGTCGCAGTCGTCGACGGCTGGATCGCGGGCCTCGGCGACTACGAGGGCCGGGAGACGATCGATGCGAGCGGGCGCTTCGTCGTCCCTGGCTTCATCGACGCGCACGTGCACCTCGAGTCGTCGAAGCTCCTTGT
>PLDP01000003.1 GCA_003136795.1 Actinomycetota bacterium | reverse complement strand
TCTGGGCCAGTGCTCCGCAATGTTCCCTGAGTGTGCAGGGTGCGAGAATCAGAGCCGTGGTAGTCGATCACGTGGTCCTGCTTGTTCAGGATGCTGCCGATTGTGCAGACGATCTGCGCGATCGGCACGGGCTAGGCTCCGAGCGAGGTCCTTTTCTTCCTTTTGCGGGCACGCGAGGTTACAACCTCCCGCTGAAGCCACCGTCATACGTCGAGATCCTTGCGATTGAGGACCGGGTCGCCGCAGGGTCGAGCGAGAGCGGTCGCAGGGCACTCGCGTGCGAGGCGGCTGGAGGTGGCCTGCTGGCCTGGGCGGTGCGCGTTGACGACCTGGAGGCGGTTTCCGCGCGACTGGGACTAGAGATCTTCGACTACACGATTCCGCACGGCGACGGGACACTCCGGGGATGGCGCGCGGTCAGCGGCCCGGCGTACCTGCCGTTCTTCATCGACTATCCGAACAACGGTGATCGCCTTGGACGGTGGCAGGCGATGTATGAGCGCGTGGGCCATACGTGCGCTCCAACCTGCTTCACCGAACTGACGATCGGCGGGTCAGAGACCGAGATGGCGGAGTGGCTCGGGCCGAACGATCTTCCGTTGCGGTTCAACCACGGAAGCCGAGGGCTCTGCGGGGCGCGGTTCGCGACGGCGGGCGGAGAAGTAGCGCTCTCCTGACGCCTCCTCTCCGCTCAGTCGGCTGGGCCAGCGTTGCGGATTGACCCCTGAGCGCTAGCAGACGGGATGGATGGAAGTGACCGCGTTCAGGACGGCAGTGCGGTCGTGCCGCGGATGCGCGTACGCTTACGGCGATGCCGCGCATCTCTATCCCCACCTATCACAGCTGAGCGATCGATTACGCCGAGCGTGTCTCGGTGGCGCTGAGAAACCAGGAGTTGTTGAACCAGCTGCGTGACGCCGAGGCCGCGTCGCCTCGGCCGCGTCCGCCGCGCCGGCGCGGGCTGTGGTTCATTCGTGGAGCCGCAAGCGCTCCCGCGCCCGGCGGGTCACTGGTTACCGGACCGATGTCGGCCTCGGGATCGCAGCCGCTGGTCCTCGCGCACTTGTCGTCGGACTAGTCCGGTCACGCGTCGTCTCGCGTCGGAGTTAGCCGCACTTACCTGGGCCAGTGTTCCGCAGTACACCCTGAGGGTTCTCGACTCATCTGCTTGGTCTACTTGTGGCGATGATCTTCCCGCTGCTGTCGAGCGCCGAGGCGGTGAGCGGTGTGTCATCGGGGCTCCGTAGCGAGTAGAGGAAGAACGAAGCGTCGATCGGCGGGGAGACTCGAATGAGCGGGACTCGGACAGCGTGTCCGTCGGTCCAGCGCAACTCGACCGCAACCGCCTCGGCACTTCGCACGTCGCCGTAGGCGAAATCAGGGCCTGCCTCGGGGATGCGCCAAGCGGCGGAACCGAGGTTGATCGCATCGCCATCTGCAGCGACGCAGGTTCCTGCCATCGCATCCCAGAACATGCAGAACCCGCCGGTCTTGGTGGGCGCGACTGACAGTGCGACCGACGAGCCATCGGCGAGTGTGAAGTCAGCGACGTGGCGCGGGGCGGCGCTGACGCCGGGCGCCATTCCCGCTGGGGCTGCTTCGTCGAGGTATCGGAACACTTCGACGACCGGGTTCGGCGACGTCGGGCTTGACGCGAAATCAATGATTCCTGCTCGCACGAGCGCGTAGGCAGGCACAGCCACCAAGACGAGCAGAGCCGCGGCGACCAGCAGGCCCGATCTTGCGTGCAGGAAGCCTGCTCGCCGTGACGGTCGGCGCTGTGTCTCCGCGATCGCATCGCTGATCGCAAGCAGCTCCGGATCGTCGCCGAGCAACTCCCAGATGTCGGACTGCGCGTACACGGGGACGGTCGTCATTCGCGAACGCCTTCCTTCCTCAACTGGTCTCGAACATTGGCAATCCCGCGCCGAAACAACATCTTGCAAGCGCCCTCACTGGCACCGGAGCGGCGGGCGATTTCGGCAAACGAAAGACCCTCGACGAGTCTCCAAAGCACGACCTCGCGCTGCCGAGCCGGGAGGCTCTCCAGTGCGACTCTCAGGGCCGACGCGACACCGATACCGTAGGACGCGGCACCCGCCGCCGACTCATGCACTGCGGCGACCTCCTGAGGACGGCGCTTGCGTCGTCGCGCCTCATCGATCAGGCGGCGCTGCGCGACCGTGTACAACCAAGCCAGCACCGGCGACGACCCCGGCTTGAAGTCGTCCAACCGGGCTGCGGCATCCGCGAACACCATCTGGGCGATGTCTTCCGCGTCTTCATCCGAAGCGGTCTGCTTGCGCACGAACCTGAAGACCTGGTCGTAGTGGTCTCGGAACGCCTTCTCCGCTAGAGATCTCACTACCTCTATCTCGGCCATCACGACCAAAAGTAATGCTCCTGATCGAAACGTGACTCAGGCAGGCGCCTCGGCAGTTCTCGCCTGCGCCAGTGTTCGTTAAGACACTCAGAGCGCCGCGGTCAGAGACGGTCGCCTAGGGCGTGAAGCGGGCTGTGACGGATGTGGCGCTGTTGAGTGTGATCGGGCAGCGGGCTGTGCCAGTGCATCCGTTGCTCCAGCCGAGGAATCGCGACCCTTTGTCCGGTGTCGCGGTGAGCGTGACGGTGGTGTTCGGGTCGAAGCGGGCGCTGCAGGTGGTTCCGCAGTTGATGCCTGCCGGGCGGCTCGTGACTGTTCCCGAGCCGCCGAGTTGCTCGGCGATCACGCTCAGCAGCGGACGGGGTACGGCGCCGAACTCGAACGCGCCGATGTCGGGCTGGGCGTCGCGTGGTGCTCCGTCGAGGTCGTAGGGGGGTGCGCCGATCGGGGTGCCGGCGTTGATCGCGGGGCTTGCGGCCGTGAGGTGGTAGTCACCGCCGGCGTCGTCGACGAACTTGGGGTCGCCGCTGATGTTGCGGTTCTGACCCGCCCAGCCGGGGCCGCTGATCAGCGAGTTCGTCAGCACGTCCGGGCGGTGATTAGGCACCGCACCGGCTATGACCAGTGGCGACGTGCCAGACGAGTTGTAGAGGATCGAGTTGCGGAGGATGACGTCGGTGATCTGGTTGCCCCTCACGGCAGGCCCGTTTGGGACCGCGCCAAGTCCGTTTGGCACCGCGTCAAAGAGTTGGGACCACGGCTGGTCGTCGACGAGGGTGTCGTTCTCGATCGTGACCGCTGAGACGCGACTGGGCGGCGAGCTGGTGCTGTTACCGGCCTGAATGTAGATGCCGGCATCGGTGTTGCTGAGGTCGGCACGGATCACGTTGTTGACGATCTGCGTGTTCGAGATCACATCGCCGGCGGGCTTGTCTCCTTTCGGATCGAAGATTGCCGCATTCAGGATGATCGCGGTGTACTGCAGACCCGAGATCGCGTTGCCTTCGATCAGTGTCTGATCGATCGTTCCGTTCCTCGCGTTCATGTCGAGGTCGATGCCGCCACTACTGATGCTGCCTGTGTTGCTGCCGGTGATCGTGTTCCCGATGATCCGCGTCCCTACCACGCGTGACCGGCTGCCTCCAACGCCCAGTTCGATGGGGAGCTCGTTCCCCACGAGCGTGTTGTCCAAGATCACCACGCCCTTCGCGGTGCTGCCCGAGTCGCCTTCGGTCACGAAGATGGCGTCGTTGTTGTAGTTCCTGAACGTGTTCCGCGCGATCGTGATCCCGCTGATGTGCGTATTCGCTGGACCTGTGCCGTCGGTTCCGACCCACACCCCGTCGGCGGCCGGTCCGCTCGGGTTGGCCGCGGGCAGGGTGAATCCGCGGTTGTCGAACACGTCGTCCACGATCTGCACGTTCGCGATCAGCTTGGATGCGGGCCAAGGCGATCCCGTATTCGCATGCCCTTCCTCCACGGACAGAGCAGTGATATTCGACTTGGGATTGAGCATCTCATCCACACCGGTGAAGCGAAGCCAGCGGACGGTCACCTCCGATGCCTGAACCAGCAACAGGTCGCCCAGCCTTCCCATCCGCGCCCGCCGTCCGTCCAGTGCCACCCTCGCCGGCGCCCCGTTCGACGCAACCCCCTCCAGCACCAGGTGGTCACGGTGGATCGCCGGCAGCTCCGAGCGGACCTCGATCGTCCTACCGTTCAGAGCGGCGCTGAACATGACGTACACGGTCGCCGAACCGCCGGTCCGGTTGGCCGCCGACAGCGCCTCCCGCAGCGAGATCCCATCCCGTCCCGGTCTGGCCTTCAACGCAGACAGCGACGACACATCGCCGTTCACCACGTCCGCCGTGCTCGACACGACCACCATATTGGCCGACACCGCAACAGCACTCGAACCCGCAACGCGCGCAGCCGAGCCCGCCGCACAAACCAAGGCGAGCACCGCGACGACGGCCGCGAACCTCCGCATCACATCAAGCCTCGCGCCCCGCCA
>PLDP01000209.1 GCA_003136795.1 Actinomycetota bacterium | reverse complement strand
TGCTCGGGCGACGGCGGCAGGTAGCCGCGATGCGTTCGAATCGCTTCGGTGAGGTGGAGGCGCCCGGCGACGAGAACGTCCTTGCGGATCGAGGGCTTCTGGCGCACGCCCGCACAGATCACCGGCGTGACGGAGCACCTGAGCTGGTCTTGCAGACGGCGCGCCTTCCGCTTGACGATGCCGAGCTGGTACGCATCGCACGAGTCCGAGGTCGAATCGACGAGGAACGCGCCGTTCGGGCCTGACAGAACGTAGTCGGCAACGTCGCCCTTGGCAAAGGGGACGTTGTGCAGGACGACAAACCCGGCACTCTCGAGCTCCGCGAGCTCGTCGGCGACCGGTGTCTGCGCCACCTCCTCATCGCGCCGCCGCGTCGCAGAGGCCCGCGAGCTGATCGAGAACGCAAAGCACATGAAGCAGGCGAAGCCGACGACAGCCTGCACCCGCAAACCGTTCGACCACGCAAAGTAGGCAATCGCACACCCGGCGGTCATGGTGACGACGCCGAGGAGGAACCGGCGCAGGTGCGCGAGCGCCTCGCCCGGCTCGCGGCCCTCGCCGTCGTCGTCGTCCTCGGCCTCGAACAGCGCATCGGCGAGCCCCTCGGCCAGCCGCTGGCGCTTGCGACCATCGGCCGACGCGTAGATCGCGATCGCGAAGCTGAGAAACGCGACCAGGGCGATCGCCGCCGGCAGGTTGCGCCCGCTGAGCCACGCGACATACGCGAGGGCGAGCGCGCTTGCGAGCGCAGCGAGCTGCATCAGGACGCGCCGAATCATGCCTTCATCCCGTCGGCGCCCGGCCCGTCGTTCTTTAGCCCCGGACGGGGGAGGCGTAGCCTAGGCCGATGCGCCTCAACGCCTGGCTCGCGCGCGCCGGAGTCGCCTCGCGCCGAAAAGCCGACGAGCTGATCAAGGCCGGCCGCGTCACCGTCAACGGTGAGGTGGGACAGCTGAACACCTTCGTCCAGAAGACGGACGAGGTGAGCCTCGACGGCGAGCCGCTCGCCAAGCAGGGTTTGGCCTACGTCCTCCTGCACAAGCCCGCGGGCGTCGTCACGACCGCGAGCGACCCGCAGGGCCGACGCACGGTCGTCGATCTCGTCGACCACCCGTCGCGCGTCGTGCCGGTGGGCCGCCTCGACGCCGACACCACCGGAGCGCTGCTCCTCACAAACGACGGCGAGCTCTCACACCACCTCGCGCATCCGAAGTACGAGGTCGACAAGGTCTACGAGGTCGAGACGTGGACGCAGCCGAACGACGCCGAGCTCGAGCGGCTCCGCACCGGCGTTCAGCTCGACGACGGCCCGACGAGCCCGGCCGACGCGCGCCGCCTGGCCGGCGCGCGCATCGAGCTGACGATCCACGAAGGCCGCAACCGCCAGGTCAAGCGCATGTTCGAGGCCGTCGGCCACCGCGTGAAGGCACTGCACCGCAGCCGGTACGGCCCCCTGACGGTCGAAGGGCTCGAGCCCGGCCAATGGCGCGAGCTCGAGCCCTCCGAAGTGGAGCGTCTACGTCTGGCTACGACGCGGGATTCGCCGCCGCCAAGGCGTGAGCCTGGTCGAGCAGGCTCTGAGCCTGCTTGATCCAACCTCTCGACTGGTCGTCGTCGAGCCTCGCGCTCCCTGACGCAGCGTCGTTCAGCGCCTGCCGGATCTGGCTGGCGAGCACGTTGCGCTGCAACGTCAGGTTGGCGATCGAGGTCTCGATCGAGTCGTACTTCAACGGATCGCTCGACTTGAGCGCCGCCGTCGATGCAACGAGCGTGTCGGACGCGAACTGTCCGAACGGCGCGTTGATCTGCTTGTAGACGGCGCCGAGATCCGCGGCCGAACGCCCGTCGCCGAGCCCCTCCGGGATGGCACGGTTGTCGAGGATCTCCGTCACGACGCGACCGTCGTCGGTGTAGTTGTCCTGCAGCCCGAGCAGCGCGTTGATCGTCGGGCGCAGGTCGACGTGATCGGTCCAGACCTTGCTGTCGATCCCGTTCCTGTCGACGCCGGGACCGACCATCCCGAACCAGGTGTTGCCGATCTCGTCCTGATCGTCGCCGTGGTTCCAGGCGAAGCTCGGGCTGACGCATTCAGCAACACCCGAACACGGATTGCTGAGCTGGAAGTAGAAGTCGTCGTTGCCGAACATCGTGAACGACGGTGTCCGCTTCGGATCGGAGTTGACCATGTGCAGCGCGTTCTCCTCGACCGTGTCGGCGAGCCGATACGCGATCGGCGTCTGCGCGCCGTTTTGGTTGTACGGGTCGGGCAGCGCCGCCGAGCCGACGTCCTGCTCGAGCTTGCGCAACGCGGCGTTCGTCCGCTCCGGCTGGCCGTTGACGTAGAACGTCGGGGCGTCGTCGAAGTGGATATCGAAGCTCGGCTCGCCCGAAGGTAGGGCCGCGTTGAGGTTGTCATCGACCTCGCCGATCTGATTTGAGGGGCACGCAGTCAGCGTCACGCAGTTGCTGTGGGTGTAGTCCAACGTGCCTGGGTTGCTCGCATCGGGCGTTCCCTGGCCGCCGACAAAGTGATCGCCCTCGTCAACCGTGACGATAAAGAGCGTGTTCGACTTGTCGATGCCGTGCGCCGCGAGGTTCTGGAAGAACGCCGCGAATGCATCGTCATAGGACTTCAGCTGGGCCTGGTAGTCGGCTTCGCCGGGCCCACGTGCGCTGCTGACGTACGAGTCGCTGCTCGACGACGGAGCATGGGCGTCGTGCGCGTCAGAGATGTACGCGAAGGACACCTGAACGCCGTTCTCCTGCATCTGCTCGACCTCGCCGAGCGTGTTCTTGGCGAGTGCCCCGTCGAAGCCCGGGAAGCCGCAGTTGCCGTTGGCATCGGTGATGCTGCTGCCGTCCGTCGCCTTGACGCACGGCTGGCCACCCGTGATCGCCGGGTTGACGTACTTGGCGCCGAGCAGTGCCTTGTAGCCGTTGTCCGAGCCGGGGATCGTTGTCGAGTTGTCCGGCTTCGCGTTCGGCGTGTTGCAGAGCGCGGCGCCCTGAGCGCAGTGGATCGCGATGCCGACGAAGTCGGTCGTCCGCTGCTGCGCCGACTCCGCCGCCTCGGGCGAAGAGGGGCCGTACACGGTGGCGATGTCGCCGCCGGTCGAGATCGAGTTGTTCTCCAGTTCGATGTTCGCTGCCGACACGCCGCCGACGTTGCAGCCGGCCGCGGTGTAGGTGAGCCACGGAGCGGGTGTCGTCTGGCCGCCGTCGCCGACCATGTTCGGTAGCGAGTCGTTGGTGCCATCAGCGGTATTCGTCCAATACTTGAACGACGACGTGAACTGCGGGACGCCCGTCGACTTGAAGTAGTCGTAGGAATTCGAGACCGTCTGGCCGTTCCGGTCGGGATAGAGGCCCGTCAGCGACGACAGAATGCCCCCGGCGGTATGCGAGATGAGGATCGTGTGGTCGTTTGTTGCGAGTGTGCCGTTGCTTTTGAGGAAATTCAGCAGGTGCGGCATCTGCTCCAGGTCGGACGGGACGTTCGCGACGTCACGCCGGTAGTGCGTGTTGTCGAATTGCAAATAGATCACGTGCTTGATCTGGCCGTCTTTGTTGCCCAGCTGGCACGGGCCGGCTGCGCTCGCGTCAGCCGTCGAATGCGTGACCACCCCCGTGGTCAGCGCTGTCGCGGCGCACGCGACGACCAGAACGGCGAGAACCGCCGCTCGGCGTACGTACTTGTGCATGTTGCTCTTCCCCCTTGTGGTTGACGGACGACGCCGACGCTACGTTGGCGCTCCCGACACAGGGGTGTCCATGACCGAGCGGTCTCGTGACAAGTTGGTGCCGCGCGCTAAGGACGCACGAACCCCATCCGCTCGTACATCTGCTCGAGCGTCGGGGCGGAGGTCTCGCGCGCCTTCTCCGCGCCGACCCGCAGCAGCCGCCGCAATTCGCCCTCGTCGGCCCGCAGTTCCTTGTACCTCGCCTGGATCGGGACGAAGAGCTCCACGACCGCCTCGCCGACCGCGCCCTTCAGGTCGCCGTAGCCCTTGCCGTCGAA
>PLDP01000259.1 GCA_003136795.1 Actinomycetota bacterium | reverse complement strand
CAGGCGATCGTCAACCTGCCGACCGTCACCAACGACTGGAACAACATTCTGGTACCAGGCGCCACACGTTTCGACGGCACGCCGGTCAAGACCGTGCCGGAGCTGCGGGACTACTTCGGCTCCGATCTCATCCCGGTTCTGGAGAACCAGGAGAGCAACTTCCAAAGCCTCGATGGGACGTCGTCGGTCAACTGGGTCGCACCGCTCCTCTTGATCGTCGGGCTCGTCGTGATCCTGTTCGCCGTACTGATGATCGCGCTGAACGCCAGAGGACGCGTGTCGCGTGGACTCGCCACTGCGGGCGCATCGGTCGTGCTCGTGGTCGGCGTCGGCGTGGTGGCGCTCGTGCTCGTCCTCTCGCTCGTCCCGCGCGTCGCCAACGGACAGAAGCTGCTCGACGGATTGCGGCCCGTGAACGCCGCGAACCGCGTGCACGACGACCGCGCCGAGATCAATCTGGTGTCGACGATCGTCGACACCGAGGATCCGATCATGACCGCCCAGGGCGGAGCCGCAGCCGAGGTCCCGAAGCTGATCGCGTTCGTCTCAAAGCAGACCGGGCTCTCACAGGCCGCGGTCGTCGCAGCCCTGCAGAAGAACTTCCCGCACACCACGGCGCTGCTCGAGGCCTTGCCGCTCTCCTCGGTCTCGGCCGAGTTCCCCAGCCTCTTCGCGTTCCTCGAGAAGACACTGCACGTCACCCAGGCCCAATTGGTCGCCGCGCTGAAAACGAACTTCCCCCACCTGACGCAGGCGATCGTCAACCTGCCGACCGTCACGGGCGGCTGGAACAACATCCCGAAGATCGCCGGCGCCACGCGTTTCGACGGCACGCCGATCAAGAGCGTGCCCGACGTGCGCACCTACTTCGGGTCCGACGTGATCCCCGTGCTCGAGAACCAGCACACGAACTACGACAAGCTCGTGTCGACCTCGAGCATCAACTTCATCGGGCCTCTGGTGCTGGCCGTTGGCATCATCGTGATCCTCTACGGGCTGCTGATGCTGCTCTTCGCGCGGCGGCTCGAACCCGATCGCGTCAAGGCCACTACACTTTCACCGGTGGTGATTTGAGGTGCTGATCGCGTCGTCGAGCGGCTGGCAGATCGGGCTTGTGCTCGGCATCGCGGTCGTCGCCGTGGCCGCCGCGATCGTGATCGTGATCGTGCTCCTCGCCCTCAGGATCGCGCGGCAGGCGAAAACGGCAGTCCTGGCGGTCGAAGTCGTGCGCGCACAAACCACCGAGCTCGGCGGCATCGCGCAGATCAACGACTCCGGAGTGAGGATCCTGCACGCTGCCCGGTCGCTCCGGAAAGTGGCGGTGGGGAAATGACCCTGACGCTGGCCGCACTGTCGTTCAACACCTACTGGTCGATCGCCTTGGGGATCGCGCTCGGCGCAGCCGTGATCGTCGCGATCCTCCTGACGGTGCTCGCGGAGACCGTCGGCAGCATCGAGAAGTCGGTTGACGGCCTGCTGGAGATCGCAGGCAAGGTCGCCGCGAACACCGCGAGCATTCCGCAACTCCAGGCAACCGCGCCCGTGCTGGCACTGATCGTCGACGAAGCCGTCGTCCAGGACGGCTACATGAACGCGCTCACCGACGGGTTTGGCGGAGCATGAGCAGCGTGCACGCCCTCGTCCTGCTCACCGTCGTGTTGACTGCCGGCGTCGTGCTCGTGCTGGCCGTCGCGCTGATCGAGGTGCGCAGGGGCCTGACGAGGATCTCGGCAGGGCTCGCAACGCTCGCGACCGCCCTGCAGGGCGTCGAGTCCGAGCACCTGCGCCCGCTCGAGGACGCCGTCACCGCGATCAACGGCCAGTTCGACATCATCCTCGGCGCGCTGCCGGGGATCGCGAGCAAGGCGGCGATCGTCGCCGAGAGGCGGCCGCGATGATCCTCTGGTGGATCGGGGACATCGTGCTGCTCGCGGTCGTCCTTCCGGTTGTCGTCTACCTGCTGCGCGCGGTGCTTGCCGCTGCCAAGAGCATCGTCCCCAGCGTGCAGGAGATCGCAACGGTCGCGGCCGCGGGCTCGAAGGACCTCGACGCCGCCGCGCTGCTCGTGACGACGCAGGACCAAGTAGCCAGGACGGTCGCGGGAGTCGCGAACTACGGCGGCTCCCTCGACGTCATCCTCGACGACGCGACCTAGGAGGAGCCATGACACCGGTGTTGGCATTCGCAGCGGCCGGCGCGGTCACGATTCTCGCCGTCGGGCTGATCGTCGTCGCGCTCGTGTTCTACCTCGTCTCGACGATCGTGCAGCTCCGCAAGATCACCGCCGGTCTGGACGTGACGATCGCCGGCGTCGGCGAGATCGTGGCGAAGAGCGCGCCCGTCAACGGCATCGTGACGGCGATCAACGAGCAACTCGATGCCGGCGTCGACCTGCTCGAAGGCCTGCTCGTCAAGAAGGCGGGCATGGCGGACGCCGTCGGCCTTGTCGACGGCCTCTATGCCGGAGCGGCGGCCGCGGGCTTCAGGAACTTCCCGGAGAGCAGCGCCGTCACCGCGCCGCGCATCGGCGAGGTGTACACGAAGGGCACCCTCACGCTCGCACGGCTGGGCCGGGAGGCGCCGATCGCAGCGGCGAGCCCGGACGGCCCGGTGCTGCGCAACGTCGAGGGCGGAAGCCTGGCGGCGCGAGCGCTCTACCCGGAGAACCGCCAGACAGGCCCGAAAACACTGCCGCGGTCGCCGGTCATCGGCACCGATGCCCCCGTCCAGTACGAGCAGCGCGACGACATCGGGGCCCCTCGCAAGCGGCTTCCCACTCGTTCCTGATACGAAAGGAGCCACGTTGCAGACTCCCGCGCAATTCGAGTACGAGCGCGCGACCAGTGTCGACGGCGCGATTGCATCGCTTCAGAGACTCGGGTCGGAAGCGCGCATCATCGCGGGCGGGCACAGCCTGCTGCCGATGATGAAGCTCCGGCTCGCAAGCCCGGAGCACCTGATCGACATCAACGACCTCACGGAGCTCTCCTTCATTCGCGAGCAGGGGAACGAGATCGCGATCGGCGCGCTCACGCGCCACGTCGACCTGTTGAAGTCCGAACTGCTTGCTCGGCACCTGCCGCTCTTTCGTGACGCCGAGAACGTGATCGCCGACCCCGTCGTGCGCAACCGCGGCACGATCGGCGGCTCGCTGTGCCAGGCAGACGCTGCCGAGGACCTCTCGTCCGTTTGCTCGGCGGTCAAGGCGAAAGTCGTGATCCGCGGCGCCGGCGGCGAGCGCGTCGTCGGCATGGAGGACTTCCATGTCGGGCCCTACGTCACCGCGGTGGGCGACGGCGAGCTGCTGACCGAGGTTCGCATCCCGTTGCGGCCCGGCGGCGGCAGCGCGCACGAGAAGGTCGAGCGCCGCGCAGGCGACTGGGCGATCGCGGCCGCATCGGTCGCCGTCTGGATCGACGGCGGAAAGATCACGGACGCGGGCATCGCGCTGAGCGCGGTCGGGCCGACGACGAT
>PLDP01000064.1:10499-11861 GCA_003136795.1 Actinomycetota bacterium | reverse complement strand
CTGCCGCTCGACGTCTACTTCATGGCGTCGTCGTGCGTGCCCGCCTCGCGGTTCGAGTCGCCGCGGCGGGAGCTGACGCCCGGCGACCTCGATGCGCTCCTCCGCCGGCGGCGGGTGATCGGCCTCGCCGAGATGATGAACTTCCCGGGCGTGATCAGCGGTGCGCCGTCGGAGCTCGCGAAGCTCGCGTTGGCCGACCACGTGGACGGCCACGCGCCCGGTGTGCTCGGGCGTGCGCTCAATGCGTACGCGGCAGCCGGCATCCGCTCCGATCACGAGGCGTACACGGCCGACGAGGGCCGCGAGCGCCTGCGGGCCGGCATGTGGCTCCTGATCCGCGAAGGCTCGGCGGCCCGCAACCTGCAGGCGCTGCTGCCGCTGCTGGCCGAGTACGGCCCCGGCCGGATCGCGTTCTGCACCGACGACCGGGAGCCCGAGCACATCGCCGACGACGGGCATATCAACTCGATGGTGCGCGACGCGGTCGCCTTCGGCATCCCGGCCGAGGACGCCCTCGTCTGCGCGACCCTCAGCCCCGCGCTGTGGCACGGGCTCGCGCATCTCGGCGCCGTCGCGCCGGGCTACCACGCCGACCTGCTCGTCCTGCCCGACCTCGAGCACTTCGTCCCCGAGACCGTCCTGAAGCGTGGACGCTCGGCGGCCGAGATCCCGCGCGCGCTCGTGCCGGACTGGGTGCGGCACACGGTGCGCATCGGCGCCTTCGGCCCGGAGATGTTCCGCGTGCCGTGGGCGGGTGGCGACGCGCGCGTGATCGGGATCGTGCCCGGCCAGATCGTCACCGATTCGCTCGTCGACACGCCCGTGCACCGGGCCGGCGAGGCACTCGCCGATCCCGGTCGCGACCTGGCGAAGATCGCCGTCGTCGAGCGCCACCTCGGCACGGGCCGGGTCGGGCTCGGCTTCGTGCGCGGCTTCGGGCTGCAACGCGGCGCGCTCGCCTCGACCGTCGCGCACGACGCGCACAACGTCGTCGTCGTCGGCATGAACGACGCCTCGATGGCAGCCGCGGTGCGCAGGCTCGCCAACCGCGGCGGCGGGATCGTCGTCGTCGACGGGGCAGACGTGCTCGCCGAGCTGCCGCTGCCGGTGGCGGGGCTGCTCTCCGACGCGCCGCTCGAGGAGGTGGTCGCCGCGTCGCGCGCCGTGGTCGAGGCGGCACGGTCGCTCGGCTGCGAGCTCGACTCGCCCTTCCAGCACCTCGCGTTCCTCGCCCTGAGCGTGATCCCGTCGCTCAAGCTGACCGACCGCGGCCTCGTCGACGTCGACCGGTTCGAGCTCGTTCCGTTGGAGGCCGACGCATGATCTACGGGAACGCCTGGATCGTCACGATGGACGACACGG
>PLDP01000064.1:1203-10473 GCA_003136795.1 Actinomycetota bacterium | reverse complement strand
GCGCAGGAGCTCGGCGTTCGCATCGTCGCCTCGCGCGGCTCGATGGACCTGGGCGAGTCCGACGGCGGCCTGCCGCCCGACTCGCTCGTGGAGGACATCGACACGATCCTGGCGGACACCGAGCGGCTGCATGCGCTCGCCGACGGCGCGCTCGTGCAGATCGCCGTCGCGCCGTGCTCGCCGTTCTCCGTGACGACGAGGCTGATGGAGGAGTCTGCCGCGCTCGCGCGCAAGCTCGGGCTGCAGCTGCACACGCACCTCGCCGAGACGATCGAGGAGGATGCCTACTGCCGTGAGCTCTTCGACTGCACGCCGGTCGAGTACCTCGAGCGTGTCGGCTGGATCGCCGACGACGTGTGGTGCGCGCACTGCGTCCATTTGTCGGCCGCCGACGTGGAGACGTTCGGCCGCGCAGGAGTCGGCGTCGCGCATTGCCCGACGTCGAACCTGCGTCTCGGCGCCGGCGTCGCGCCGGTGCGCGCGATGCTCGACGCGCACGTGCGGGTCGGGCTCGGCGTCGACGGCAGTGCCTCGAACGAGCGCAGCGACATCTTCGTCGACCTGAAGAACGCGCTGCTCGTCGCGCGCGGGCGGGACGGCGGCGACGCGCTGACGGCACGCGACGCGCTGCGCCTGGCGACGCGCGGCGGCGCCGAAGTGCTACGCCGCGACGACATCGGCTCGCTCTCGCCGGGAAAGCGCGCCGACTTCGCGGTCTGGCGCACCGACGGCCTCGAGTTCGGCGGCGCCGAGGATCTCGTCGCGAACCTCGTCCTCAGCGGGCCCCATCGGGTCGATCGCCTCGTCGTCGGCGGCGAGGACGTCGTGCGCGGCGGCGCGCTCGTGCGCGCCCAGGAGCAGGAGATCGCCCGCGAGCACCGCAAACAAGCGCAAAGGTTGTGGCAGGGATGAGCCTCTCGACCCATGTGCTCGACACCGAACGCGGACTTCCAGCCGCAGGCGTCCGCGTGGAGCTCTACGACGCGGCGGGCGCGCTCGTGGGCGACGGCGTGACCGACGAGGGCGGGCGCATCGGCGAGCTCGCCGAGACCACGGCGGGCACGTACCGCATCGTCTTCCACCCGCCTTCGCCGTTCTTCAAGAAGATCGAGCTCGAGGTCGAGCTCGGCGAGGGCCACCACCACGTCCCATTGCTCATCTCCTCCTACGCGTGCGCGAGCTACCGCGGCAGCTGACGGCCGAGCAGCTGGCGGAGCTGTTCGAGGGGCGCACACGCTTCGTCGAGCTGCTGGCGGCGCTCGAGGATCCGCTGGGTCGCGCGCCCGAGGTCGCACTGGAGCTCTCCGCAAGCGAGCAGAAGGAGCTGCTCGACGCGCACCCACCGATCGGGGGCCAGGCCACCTCCGCGCGCGCCGCGCGCGAGCAGGGAACCGACGACGACCCCGCCGTGCTCGCCGAGCTGGCCGAGCTGAACGCGGCCTACGAGCACCGCTTCGGCTTCCGCTTCGTCATCTTCGTAAACGGGCGGCCCCGCCGTGAGATCGTCCCGATCCTGAAGGAGCGGTCACAACGCACGCGTGAAAAGGAGCTGGCAACGGCGGTGGACGAGCTCGTCCAGATTGCGGTGCATCGATGGCGCACGTCGTAGCGCTCAGCGACTACTGGTGGGGCTGGGGCAACCTGCTTTTCCGCTGGCTGCACGTGATCGCCGGGATGGCGTGGATCGGCGCGTCGTTCTACTTCATCGCGCTCGACAACCACCTCGAGCCTCCGAAGGATCCGAGGGACGCGGCGCGCGGCGTCGGCGGCGAGGCGTGGGAGGTGCACGGCGGCGGCTTCTATCGCGTCGAGAAGTTCAAGGTCGCGCCGGGCCGGCTGCCCGAGCCGCTGCACTGGTTCAAGTGGGAGGCCTACACGACGTGGATCTCGGGCTTTGCGCTGTTCATCGTCGTCTACTACTCGCACGCGACCTCGTATCTGATCGACACCTCGGTCGCCGATCTGACGGCATGGGAGGCGATCTCGATCTCGGTCGGCGGGATCGTGCTGGCGTGGCTCGTCTACGACGCGCTCTGCCGCGCGTTCGAGGGTGACGAGGCGCTGCTCGCGCTGCTCGTCTTCGCGTTCGTGTGCGTCTCCTCGTGGGGGGCGTGGAACCTGTTCGCACCGCGGGCGGCGTACCTGCAGGTGGGCGCGATGATCGGGACGATGATGGTCGGCAACGTCTTCTTCGTGATCATCCCGGCGCACTGGGAGCTGATCCGCGCGAAGGAGGCCGGCCGCGAGCCCGACCCGCGCTGGAACGTGCGCGGCAAGACGCGCTCCGTGCACAACAACTACCTGACGCTGCCGGTCGTGTTCGCAATGCTCTCGAATCACTTCACGTTCACCTACGGCCATAAGAACGGGTGGATCGCGCTAGTGGCTCTGATGGCGATCGGCGCGCTCGTGCGGCACTACTTCAACCTGCGCCACCGCGGCCTGAACGTGTGGCCGATCCTCGGGATCGCCGCGGCAGGGATCGTCGCGATCGCGCTGCTGCTCCGTTAGGTAGGGTCTCGCGCGTGCTGGAGATCGTCGCTGCAGGCATGCGCTTCGTCGCGCGCTGGGAAGAGGAGGCGGCGCCGAAGACGGTCGCCGCCTTCAAGGCGAGCCTGCCGCTCGACGACCGGATCATCCACTGCCGCTGGAGCGGCGAGTCGAACTGGATCCCCTGGGGCGACCGCGACTTCGGGATCGGCCCGGAGAACGCGACGTCGTATCCGCATCCCGGCGAGCTCGCCCTCTACCCGGGCGGGCAGAGCGAAACCGAGCTGCTTCTTCCCTACGGCTACTGCTCGTTCGCCTCCAAGGCCGGGCACCTATGGGCGAACCACTTCGCCACCGTCGTGGAGGGGCAGGAGCAGCTGAAGGAGCTCGGCCGCCTGACCCTGTGGGAAGGCGCGCAGCAGATCTCCTTCCGCGCGCTCTAACCCGCAACCCCGATCAGGGCTTTCGCGGTTCCCGCACCGAAGGGCGCGGCGTACGGTCCGTGTGCCATGCAGGGGAAGCACCGCAGAGTCGGCTTCCGCGTCCTCAGCGCCTCGCTCAGCGCCCGGGAGATCGCACAGCGCGCAGGCCTCCGGCCGGCGTCACTCGGCGAGATCGACGAGCCGGCCACGTTCGAGCTGCCGCAGTCGGCCGCCCGGCTCGAGACGGCGTGGGTCGTCGACAGCCCGCTCGACATCGCATGGCCGCTCGAGGAACGCCTCGACGCGCTGCTCGACGTCGTCGAGCCGTACGCGCGGCGACTGCACCAGCTCGGCGACGGCTGCCTGATGCACATCTTCATCGGCAGCGACGCGGTGGCGCACGCCGCCGGCTGCGCGCTGCTCGGCCCGACGCTGCTCGAACGGCTCTCGGTGCTGCCGGGCGAAGGCGTGCTGATCGAAGCGCCGGAGGCGGCGCGGCGCGGTGGCGCCCTCGCCGCCTTGACGGGCGCGCTCTTCGACACGTAACGCGGTTCAGCGCTCTTCGCGCACGTACGGCGTGCCGAGCGAGGCGGCGGCGGGCTCCCATGGCTCGGGCCCTATTCTTCGCGCTGTCCGCCGGCCATCAGCACCGCGATCTCGTCGATGTCGTCGCGGTTGCCGACCGGCGAGAGGCGGCCCTCGTACATCACGAGGACGCGATCGGCGAGCGCGAGGATCTCGTCGAGGTCCTCGCTGATCAGGAGGATGCCGACGCCACGGTCGGCCGCGTCACAGAGATGGCGATGCACCGTCTCGACCGCGCTGACGTCGAGGCCGCGCGTCGGCGACGCGGCGATCAGCGCCTTCAGATTGCCCGCGAACTCGCGCGCGAGCACGACCTTCTGGATGTTGCCGCCCGAGAGTGTGGCGGCCTCGACGTGCGGCCCCGCCGCCTTGATGTCGTACGCGCGGATCGCCTCCTCCGCCCGCTCGCGCATGCGGCCGAGCCGCAGGAAAGGGCCGAGCGAGTCCTCACGGTACGACTTCAGCTCGATGTTCATCGAGAGGGGCAGGTTGGGCGCGACACCCGTGCCGAGCCGGTCCTCCGGGACGTAGCCGAGCCCCGCACGGAACGCGGAGCGGGCGTCGCCGTTCCGCAGCGGCCGGCCGGCGACCCGCACCGTGCCGCGCGTTCGCTGCCGAAGCCCCGCGATCGCCTCGGCGAGCTCGCGCTGGCCGTTGCCGGCGACGCCGGCGATCGCGACGATCTCGCCCGTGCGCACCGTGAGCTCGATGTCCTCCAGGATCGTGGTCGCGCGATGGCTCTCCGCGCTGAGCCCCTCGACGGAGAGAACCGCCTCGCCCTCGCCTGCGTCCGTGCGCCGGCGCTGCACGGTGTCGAGCTCGCGCCCCACCATCAGCGACGCCAGCGACTGCGAGCTCGCCTCGGAGGTCGCGACCGTGGCGACGACGCGCCCGCCGCGGAGGACGGTTACCCGGTCCGAGACCGCCTTCACCTCGTTCAGCTTGTGGGAGATGAAGATCACGGTCCGCCCGTCCTGCACGATCTCGCGCAGCGTCTCGAACAGCGTGTCGGCCTCGTCCGGCGTCAGGACGGCGGTCGGCTCGTCGAGGATCAGCACCTTCGCCTCCTCGTAAAGCGCCTTCAAGATCTCGACACGCTGCCGCTCGCCGACCGAGAGCTGCCAGATGCGGGCACGCGGGTCGACCGGCAGCCGGTAGCGCTCACCGAGACGGCGCACCTGGTCGACGACCGCCCCCGGCTCGATCCGGAAGTGCGTGCCCACGCCGCGCCGGTCGCCGAGGATCAGGTTCTCGGCGACGGTGAAG
Organism: Actinomycetota bacterium; assembly: GCA_003136795.1. GTDB lineage: Bacteria > Actinomycetota > Thermoleophilia > Gaiellales > Gaiellaceae > PALSA-600. The sequence continues at coordinate 5,710 of PLDP01000064.1, read as the reverse complement.
CGGTCGACGAGGCGGAAGTGCTGGTGAACCATGCAGACGCCCGCGTCGATCGCGTCGCGGGGCGAGTGGAACACGACCGGCGCGCCGTGCAGCCGGATCTCGCCCTCGTCGGGCCGGTAGAGCCCGCTCATGATGTGCGAGAGCGTCGACTTGCCGGCGCCGTTCTCGCCGAGCAGCGCGTGCACCTCGCCGGGCGCGGCCTCGAAGTCGACGTCGGCGTTCGCGACGACGCCGGGAAAGCGTTTTGTGATGCCGCGCAGCTCGATCGCGGGCGCCGTCGCCATCAGGCCTCCTCGCGGACGTAGGCGACGCCGAGCGCAGCCGGCGCGCCGAGCCGCCGGCGGGCGCCACGCCAGGAGACGAGCACGAGCACGACGATCGTCGCCGCGTACGGCATCGCGTTCGTCCACAGCTCCGTCGGGCCAAGGCTGATGTTGCGCGCCTGCAGCTCGGGGGCGAGCGCCTGCAGCGCGCCGAAGAAGTACGCGCCGACCAGGCAGAGCTCCGGGCGCCAGAAGGCGAAGATGACGAGCGCGATCGCGATCCAGCCCGCACCGCCGGTGATGCCGCTCACCCACTGCGGGGTGATCGCGAGCGTGAACGTCGCACCGGCGACGCCGGCGAACGCGCCGCCGGCGATCGTGTGCGCGTAGCGGTACCGCGTCACGCTGATCCCCATCGCGTCGGCGGCGGCGGGCGACTCGCCGACCGCGCGCACGTTCAGACCGGGGCGCGTGCGCGTGAGGTAGTACGCGATGGCGGCAACGCAGACCCAGGACGCGTACACGAGCGGGGTCTGCCCGAACACGAGCGGCCCGACGATCGGCCAGTTCTGCATCCCCGAGGGGAAGACCGCGTGGAACGTGTGCGACGCGGGGACGTCCGCGAGGTTCAGGTCGTTGCCGAGGTACGACGAGAGCCCGGCGGCGCCGGCGAAGATCGTCAGCGCGAGGCCGGAGACGATCTGGCTCGCGCGCAGCGTGATCACGAGGAACGCATGGATCGCCGCCATGCAGGCGGCGCTGAACGCTGCGACGAACACGGCGACGATGAGCGAGACGACGGGTCCGGCATGAACGCGCTGCTCGGTCCAGAAGCCCATCACGGCGCCCACCAGCATCATCCCCTCGACGCCCAGGTTGAGCACGCCGGAACGCTCCGCCAGGAGCTCGCCGAGCGAAGCGAAGAGCAGCGGCGTGCCGTACGCGACGCCGCTCGCGATCAGCGTGACGAGGAGCGTGTTGTTCACGAGGCGGGCTCCGGCGCAGGCGCCTGCGGTGTGCGGGCGATGCGCACTCGATGCCGCACGAGCAGCTCGCCGCCGAGGGTCGAGAACAGGATGATCCCCTGGATCACTCCGACGCGCCCCGACGGGAAGTCGGCGCCCTGCAACGAGTTGCCGGCGTTGTCGAGCCCTCCGATCAGGAACGCGACGAGGACAACGGCGAACGGGTTGTAGCGGGCGAGCGCGGCGACGACGATCCCGGCGTAGCCGTAGCCCTGCCTCTGCAGGCCGTTCGGGTCGCCGTCGAGCGAATGGCTGAAGTCGCCAACCTGGCTCGCGCCACCCAGCCCGGCGATCGCGCCGGAGATCGCCATCACGGAGAGGATCTTGCGGCGCGTCCGCACGCCCGCGTAGCGCGCCGCGCCGACGGAGTCGCCGAGGACCTGCACCTCGAAGCCGAAGCGCGTGCGCCGGTAGAGCACCCAGAGCAGGACCGCTGCGACAGCCGCCAGTCCCGCGCCGAGCGGCAGCGCGATCCCGCCCTGCGTGTGCAGCGTCCACGCCGGCCAGACCGCGTTTGACGGCAGCGGCTTCCCCGTCGGAAAGACGGTGGCGTTGAAGCCCTTCGTCTGCCGCCAGTACGACTCGCTCTGGAAGATCAGGTACGTGAGGATGTAACCGGCGACGTAGTTCAGCATCAGCGAGGTGAGGATCTCGCTCGTACCGAAGAACGCACGCAGCGCGCCCGCGATCGACGCCCACGCGGCGCCGCCTGCGCACCCGGCGACGATCATCGCGGCGATCACCCACGGCGACGCGCTGCCGCGCCCGCCGAGGTAGAGGCCCGCGGCGGCGCCCGTGATCGAGCCCATGTACAGCTGCCCCTCGGCGCCGATGTTGAAGATGCGCATGCGGAAGGCGACGGCGGCGGCGAGGCCGGTGAACGCGAGCGGCGTCGCCGCGATCAGCGTCTGGTCGAGCGACCCCGTCGAGACGAACGCGGCGTCGAATAGCTGCCGGTAGCTCGTGACCGGGTCGTGGCCGGTCGCGAGGAGAACGACCGCCGCGACGACGAAGCCGAAGAGAACCGATGCAAGCGGTACGGCCACGACGAGCCACCGCGGCTGCTGGAGCCTCCGTTCAACCGTGAAGCGCACGTCGTGAGATCGACCGAAACGGGAGGGGCGCCGAAGCACCCCTCCCCGTCGCGGCTAGCCCTTGGGGCTCCCGATCACACCCTTCACGAGCCAGCTCATCGCGTAGAGCTGGTTCACGGTCATCTTCTTGCCCTTCGGCACGCGCAGCTTGCCGCTCTGGTCGTAGAGCGGGCCGGCGAACTCGTAGAAGGAGCCGTTCTCGATCGCCTTCTCCTTGCTCGCGATCGTTGCCTTCGTCGCGGCCGAGACGCCCGGGCCGTACGGTGCGAGCTTCGTGAAGCCGTCGTTGATGCTCCCGTAGTAGAAGCCGGACTTCCATGTGCCGTTCATCGCGGCCTTGACCCGCTTCAGGTAGTACGGGCCCCAGTTGTAGACCGAGCCCGTCAGCCACGACTTGGGCGCGAACTTCGACGAGTCGGAGTCGTAGCCGACCCACGGGACGTGCACCGACTGCGCGTACTGGCCGGTGGCCGGCGAGTCGACGTTCTGGCCGAGCACGCAGGCGCCCGCGGCGTGCAGGCTTTGCGCGGCCTTCTTCTCCTTCGCCGGGTCGAACCACGAGTTCGTCCAGACGAGCTTCACCGCGACGCCCGGATGCGTCACCTGTGCGCCGAGCGCGAACGCGTTCGCGTGACGAATTACCTCGGGGATCGGGTACGCGACAACGAAGCCGATCGTGTTGCACTTCGCAGCCGCGCCGGCGGCCATCCCCGAGAGGAAGACGGTGTCTTCGGCGGCGCCGAAGTACTCCGACACGTTCTTCGCCTGGTACGTGCCAGTCGCCTGCTCGAAGTCGACGTCCGGGTACTTGGCGGCGATCGCCGGAGTGATATAGCCGTACGACGTCGCGAAGATCAGCTTGTAGCCCTGGGCGACGAGGCTGGCCACCGTCTGGCTGAACTGCGCACCGACGGCGATGTTCTCCTTGTACGTGGTCTGGACCTTCGACCCAAGCATCTTCTGTACGTACTGCCTGCCGGCCTCGTGTGCCTGCGACCAGCCACCGTCGTTGTGCGGACCGACGTAGATCCATGCGGCCTTGAACACGCTGCTCGACTTCGCCGCACCGGGCGAGGTGCCGAGGGCGAGCACGACCGAGGCGGCCGAGATCACGAGCAGGACCGCGGCGAGCGCGAGCTTCCTCTGAGTCAATGTTCCTCTCCTGTGAGCCGAATTGCCTGGGGAAGGACGAATCTAGCCGACCTGCCCGCCCGCTTCTAGACCGGCTCGGAAAGAGCCTGCAAGACGGGGTCTTCCGCACTCCACGGGAAGGTGATCCACCGGTCGGTACGCCGCCAGACGTACTCGCATTTGACCGTCGAGCGTGGCTTCTCGAAAAGGACGGCGCACCGCACCTCGGCCACCTTGCCCTCGCAAAACTCCTGGACGAGCTTGAGGGTGGCGCCCGTGTCGGCGACGTCGTCGGCGATCAGCACCTTCGTCTCGGCGAAATCGACGAGGTCGGGGACCGGCGGCAGGATCATCGGCATGTCGAGCCGCTCGTCGATCCCGGTGTAGAACTCGACGTTCATCGTGAACGTGTTCTTGATGCCGAGGGCGTAGCCGAGCGCGCCTGCAACGAGCAGCCCGCCGCGCGCGATCCCGAGCACCATGTCCGGGTGGTAGCCGTCGGCGGCGACCGCCTCCGCGAGCTCACGCGATCCGCGGCCGAGATCCTCCCACGACATGACCTCCCGCTGGGTTCCCGCTCCGGCGCCGGCCAANNACTCCGTCGAGCCTACGTCGCTAGTCACCGTGCGAGCCTATCGAGCGCCGCCGTGAGCGCGTCAACGGCGAGCGCGATGTCCTCGTCGCTCGAGAGCTCGTCCGGATGGTGGCTGACACCGCCGTTCAGGCTGCGCACGAACAGCATCGAGCTCGAAGGGACGAACATCGCGTCGTGCCCTGCGCCGGAGACGAGCCGCGGCGCGTCGGGCAGGACCGCCGCGAAGGCGTCGCCCATCGGCACCGGGCCCGACTTCCACTGCACATCGAAGCCGATCTGGTCGACGAGGGCGTCGAGCAGCGCACCGTCGGCCGAGCGCGCGTCGACCGAGACGGTCACCTTCTCCGGCACGACGTTCGTCGCGTTCGGCTCGGCGTGGATCGCGCCAACCGTCGCGAC
>PLDP01000064.1:0-1099 GCA_003136795.1 Actinomycetota bacterium | reverse complement strand
TCGGCCGCCTCGATCGCGGCGACGACGCCGAGCGCGCCGTCGAAGCGGCCGCCGGTCGGGACGCTGTCGAGGTGCGAGCCCGCCCACACCGGGCCGGCGCCGCGGCGGCCGAACAGGTTGCCGGCAGCGTCGCGCGAGACCTCGAGGCCCGCCTCGCGCATCCAGCCGGCCGCGAGCTCGTGCGCAGCGTCCTCCTCGGGCGAGTAGCCCGCGCGATGCTGCGCGATCGCATAGATCTCGTCGAGGCGCTGCCGGACCCTCACACGCGCAATGCTCGCAGGACGCGGCGTCCCGCGAGCGGCAGCAGCGCCACTGCCGCGAAGCCGTAGCGCCAGGTCGTCGCCGCGACGAGCGCGCCGAAGAGCGGCGGGTACACGGCGCCGATGCCGTTCAGCACGCTTTGCTGGAGCCCGATCGCAACGCCGGTGCGCGCGCGCCCGGAGACCTCCGCCGCAGCGGCGAAGGCGAGCCCGTTCCAGCTCATCGCCAGCACGCCCGCCGCGACGAGCACCGGGATCAGCAGGGCGAGCGGCGCGCCGACGATCGCGGCCAGGAGCAGCGTGAGGGCCGAGGTGACGAGCGCAATCGCTCGCACAGGGCGAATGCGGCTCGCGACGAGATCGGACCAGCGTCCCGCGGCGATGCGCCCGCCGATCCCGAGGAACTGGATGGAAGCGAGCACGCCCGCCGCGGCGCCCGCGCTCATGCCCCGGCGGTCATGGAGAAAGACGACCACGAAGCCGACGACGCACATCTGTGGCGCGACGATCAGCGCGCTCCCCACCGCCATCGACCACACGCGCCGGTCGCGGAACGGCGACGGGCCGACGGCCGCCGGCGCGCCCTCCTCGGGCGGCCCTTCGCGCAGCACGAGCCCGGCGACCACCGTCGAGCAGAGACACGCGATCCCGAGCGCGGCGAATCCCCAGTGAACGTTGCCGTAGCGCTCGAGCGGCGGAAGCCCGAGCGACACCACGAAGCCTCCGATCGGGATCGCCGTTTGCCGCACGCCGAGCGCGAGCCCGCGCTGGGCCTGCGGGAACCACGCCATCACCGCGCGCCCGCTCGCCGACTGCACGCTGGCCCCGGTCATCCCGGC
>PLDP01000229.1 GCA_003136795.1 Actinomycetota bacterium | reverse complement strand
AACTCGCGGTGCAGGTCCTGCGGCTCGCCCGCCGAGGCGAGGAGCGCCGGCCGGAACCGCTCCGAGCGGTCCCACGGCGGGCGGATCAGCGCGACGAGCCACGGCGTCTGCGACGCCTCGTAGAGCGCGAAGTGAAAGTCGGTGTGCGCGCGCATCGTCTGGCGCACGTCGCCTGCCGCGCGTGTCTCGTCGAAGCGGGCCAGATGCCGCCGCGCCGCCTCGCCGTCGGCGTCGGTGAACCGCTCCGCCGCCCGCCGCACCGCCAGCGACTCGAGCGCGAGCCGCACCTGGAACAGATCGCGCAGCTCCTCGACATCGAAATCGAGCACCTTCGCGCCCTGGTGGGGCACGTGCTTCGCCAGCCCGAGTGCCTCCAGTTGACGGACCGCCTCACGGATCGGCGAGATGCTCATCCCGAGCGACCGCGCCAATTCGTCGAGCCGAAGCGGCGTCCCGGCAGGCAGCTCGCCGAGGATGATCGCCTCGCGCAGCTGCTCGAGCGCGTACTCCGCCATCGTCCGGTGGCGCATCTGCCCCTGGGGGGCCGCCTGTCTCATACTCGCCATTTCACCCGGACGCTCCCACAACCCTTGATCAGATGTCAAACGCCGTGAGAGGATCGCCCGCGTGGAGCCGCGCCTCTCCGTCTCGCAGATCACGACGTTCCAGTCCGGGTTCGCCGAGGACGTGCGTGCTTATGCCGCGGCCGGGCTCGACGGGATCGGCGTGTGGGAGCTGAAGCTCCCCGAGGGTGGCGACGCCGAGGCGCTCGAGCTGCTGGAGGCGAGCGGGCTCGCAGCCGCAGCCGCCGTGCCCGAGCTCCCGTCGATCCTGCCGCTGCCGCTGCTCGGCGGCCCCGAGGATCCCGCCGAGCGAATCGACGCCTACTGCCGCTCGCTCGAGCGGCTCGCTCCGTTCAACCCATCGGGCTTCGTGCTGCTCACCGGCACCGCCGAGGGACACGATCTCGACGACGCGCGCGCGATCGTCACCGACGGGCTCGCGACGATCGGCGCCGAGGCGGCGCGCCTCGGGCTTCGCGTCGGGCTCGAGCCGTATCAGCGCGACGGGGGCGAGCCTTGGACGATCGTCTCGTCGATCCCCGAGGCGATCGACCTCTTGGGCGATGCCGGCGATCCGTCCGCGATCGGGATCCAGTTCGACGTCTGGCATCTCTGGAACACGCCGACGCTCTACGACGACATCGCGGGCGAACTGCACCGCTTCACCGGCGTGCACGTGTGCGATGTCCGCGAACCGACCCGCGGGTGGGCCGACCGCGCGCTGCCCGGCGACGGCATCGCCGACGTGCCGAGCATTCTGCGCGCGCTCGACGAAGCCGGCTGGGACGGCCTCTACGACATCGAGATCTTCTCCGACGACGGCACGTTCGGCGCCAACTACCCCGACTCGTTCTGGGCTGCGCCACCGGCGGAGACGCTCGCGCGCGCACGTGCGGCATTCGAGAATTGCTGGTCCCTAACCCCCCAGACAGTGAAGGAGTCAACATGAAGAGATTGGGTTCCCGTGCGGGGCTCATTCTGGTCGTCGTCGCGGTCGCACTCGTCGCGCTCGCGGCGACGGCGGCTGCGCGCACGACGTCGTCGAAGGCAAGCCCGATCATCATCGGCTGGGCCTACGACGGCAACGGCGCCATGGCGCCGTTCGACCTGCCGGCGCTCGCAGCCGCCAAGCTGCGGGTGGCACAGATCAATGCGAAGGGTGGCGTTGACGGACGGCAGCTTCAGATCCAGACCTGCGACACCCAGGGCAACAAGCCGGCGATCGCGAAGGCTTGTGCGCTGAAGCTGCTCGGCGCCGGTTCGAACATCATCTTCACGACGTGTGACGTCGACTACGCGGCGCCCGTCGTGCAGGAAGCGATCAACCGCGGCGTGCTGACCGTCGCCCCGTGCATCGGCACGGACCAGATGGGCCCGAAGCGCTTCGGGCCGAAGGGCAAGCTGGCCTTCAGCTTCGGCAACGTCGCCCAGGACGAAGGCTCGGCGATGGCGCAGTACGCGTGGGGTCGAGGCTGGCACTCGGCCGCGCTCGCAACCGACACCGTGATCGTGTACTTCAAGAACGTCATCCAGGCGTTCAAGGTCCGGTTTCAGCAGCTCGGCGGCAAGATCGTCGACCAGGAGACGTACCAGTCGCTCGGCGGCAACAACGTGCAGAACGTCGTCAGCCGCTGGAACGCGAAGAAGGCCGACGTGTACGTGACGTCGACGGCGGGTGCGTTCGGTGCGCTCTCCACGCTCGTGTCCGGCATCCGCACGCTCGGCAACAACACGCCGATCCTCAACTCATGGGCCGGTGACGGCACCTACTGGCTCCCGAAGAGCCCGCAGGTGACCAACTACTACTTCGTGACGTTCGCCTCGGTGTTCGGGGACGACCCGGTTCCCGCCGTGAACAAGCTCGCGAAGGAGGTCCACGCAGGCACCGGCGGGTTCATCACGGGCCCGGCCGCGATCGACGGCGTGGTGACAGCGATCCGGCGGTCGAACGGCTCGACAGTCGGCTCGGTGCTCGCCGCGACGATGCAGAACTTCAAGAAGGTGCCGACACTGTCGGGCCTGATCAGCTTCTCGGCGAAGTTCCACACCGTGTTCGGACGCCAGTACCGGGTCATCAAGATCCAGAACAACAAGGCGCACGTCGTCGGTGAGGTCGTTGCCAAGGTCGTGCCGAAGATCTAGGACGGCTTGACGGCAGCGGTGAACGTGGAGCGCGAGCGGGGGAGGCCTGAAGAGTCACTTCGGGCCACCTCCGTGTCGCGGTCCTACGAGGGAGTGCAGGCGCTCGACGGCGTGACGATCGAGCTACGGCCGGGCGAGGTCGTCGGGCTGATCGGTCCGAACGGCGCCGGGAAGTCGACGCTCGTGAACATCCTGAGCGGCTTCGATCGTCCCGATTCGGGCTCGGTGTCGCTCGCCGGCCATGACATCACCCGTTGGTCGCCGAGCCGGCGCGGCCGGCGTGGACTTGCGCGCACGTTCCAGCACAGCCACGCGTTTCGGTCGTTGACGGTGCGCGAGAACGTGGAGGTCGCGGCGCTCGGCGTCGGTGCCGGGCCGAAACGCGCAGCGCATCGTGCTGACGAGCTGCTCGACATGCTCGGGCTCTCCGACTACGCGGAGTCGCCGGCGGCGTCGCTTGCCCACGGCGTGGAGCGACGGCTCGGCGTGGCCCGTGCGCTTGCGACGAGCCCCCGCTTCGTCCTGATGGACGAGCCGGCGGCCGGACTGCCCGAGGGTGAGGTGCCGGAGTTCGCCGCCGTCGTCCGGTCGATGCGCGACGACCACGGCGCCGGCGTGCTCCTGATCGACCACAACATGGCGCTGATCATGGAGATCAGCGAGCGGATCCACGTTCTCGACCAGGGCCGCACGCTCGTGGAAGGCCCTCCCGACGAGATCCGCGCCAACCTCGACGTCGCGTCCGCCTATCTCGGCGATTCCGCGGTGCGAGAGGCGGCCGAGTGAGCGGGCGGCCGCTCGTCATTGAGAACCTGGAGGTCCGCCACGGCGCGGTTCGAGCCGTCCGCGGCATCAGCTTTGAGGTCGCGCCCGGTGAGATCGTCGGGCTGATCGGCCCCAACGGCGCCGGAAAGTCCTCGACGCTGCACGCGATCATGGGCATCGTCCCCGCGGCGGGCGGCGACATCCGGCTCAACGGCAAGTCGCTCAAAGGACGACGGCCCGAGGACGTGGCGCGCGAAGGCGTCGCGCTCGTGCCGGAAGGGCGCCGCATCTTCGGCGAGTTGACCGTCGAGGAGAATCTGCGCCTCGGCCTGGCGGCGCGGCGTTCCCGCGCCGACGTGCCGGCGCTCTTTCGCAGCGTCTACGAGCTCTTCCCGGTCGTCGAAGAGTTCCGCGAGCGGCACGCGGGCGCGCTCTCGGGCGGGCAGCAGCAACAGCTTGCGATCGCTCGTGCGCTCGTTGCCGAGCCGGATGTCCTCCTGCTCGACGAGCCGTCGCTCGGCCTGTCGCCCACGCTCGTCGACACCGTCTTCGCCGCCCTCGAGCGGATCCGCGAGCGCGGCCTCAGTGTGCTGCTCGTCGAGCAGCGCGCGCGCCGGGCCGTTGCGATCTCGAATCGCTCGCACGTGATCGCGAACGGCGAGTTGCGCTTGACGCTGGGGCCCGAACAGGCTGACGACACCGACGCGCTCGTGGCGGCGTACTTCTCATGACCGTCACCTGGCAGAACCTCGCCGACGCCATGTCGCTGGGTGCGATCTACGCGCTCATGGCCGTGGGCATCGGGCTCGTGTTCGGTGTCTTGCGGCTCGTCAACTTCGCCTACGGCCAACTCGTGATGGCGGGGGCATTCGCGCTCGCGCTTGCGTCGCAATGGAACTGGCCGGTCTGGGCGGGCATCGCCCTCTGCTTCGCGGTCGTGATCGTCCTGTCGTTCGCGATGGACTGGCTCGTCTTTCGGCCGCTGCGCGGACACTCGCCGGCGGTGATGCTCGTGGCGACGTTCGCCGTCGCGTTCCTGCTCGAGAACGTCGCGCTGCTCTGGTTCGGGGCGCTCGGGAAGATCGCGACTTCCGTCGCCTCCCTGAATCAGCCGTGGGCGATCTCCGGCGTCGACATTCGCAAGATCTCGATCGTCTCGATCGTCGTCGCGGGGCTCTGCCTGTTGGCGTTGCGTGTGCTCATCGAGCGCACGACGGTGGGGCTGCACATGCAGGCCGCGTCGATGGATTTCACGACGGCCCGCATGCTCGGCGTGCGCGCCAACCGCGTGATCACGTTCGCCGTCCTGCTCTCGGGCCTGCTCGCCGGGGTCGTGGCCGTGCTGCTCACGGTGCAAAACCCGCTCGTCACACCCGATTTCGCCCTCCGGGACACGATCATCGTCCTTGCGGGCGTCGTGCTCGGTGGGATGAACCGAATCGTGCCGGCCACGATCGGCGGCTTCGCGATCGGGTTTGCGAGCGGGCTGCTCGGAGGCGCTCTGCCGACGACCCAGAGCCAGTACCTGGATTCGTTCCTCTTCGCTGCCGTGATCCTCGTCCTGGTCGTCAGGCCGGGAGGCCTCTTCACACGAGCGCGGGCGGTCGAGCGCGTATGAGGCGCGCCGTCGGCCTGCAGCAGCTGCTCGGACCGGTGACGCTCGTCGTCGTCGCCGCGTTGCTCGGCACTCTCGTCTCGGCGTCGACCCAGTCCTACTTCACCGACACGCTCGTGAACGTGGCGATGGTGGTGGCGCTGTACGTGTTCATCGGCAACTCGGGCGTGCTCTCGTTCGGCCACATCAGCTTCGTCGCGATCGGCGCGTGGACGGCCGGCGTCCTCTCGGTTCCGGTCAGCGAGAAGCCCGCGATCATGCCCGACCTCTTCCACTTCCTGCGGACGACGACGACCGGAAACGTTCCGTCGCTCGCGCTGGCCGCCGCCGTCGGCGGTGTGTGCGCTCTCGTCGTCGCGTTGCCGCTGATGCGCCTCTCGGGGCTCGCCGCGGGCATCGCGACGTTCGGGGTGCTGGAGATCACACACAACGTGCTGCAGTACGAGAACCGGATCGGGCCCGGCCTGAACACGTTCTCGTCCGTTCCGGAGACGACAGACCTGCGCCAGGCCGCGATCGGCGCCGTGCTCGTGATCGCAGTCGCCTGGGCCTACGGGCGGAGCCGGTTCGGACGGCTGCTCCGTGCAAGCCGGGAGGACTCGGCGGCGGCACGCGCGGTCGGAGTGTCCGTCTACCGGCAGCGGCTGATCGCATTCGCCGTCTCCGGTGCGCTGGCCGGATTCGCCGGCGGTCTCGAGGTGCACCTGCTGCCCGTCAACACCGAGAGCATGTATCTGGATCTCACCTTCATCACGCTCGCAATGCTCGTCGTGGGCGGCGCGACGAGCCTCTGGGGCGCGGTCGTCGGCGCGCTCGCGGTCAGCGCGCTCGACTCGTATCTGGCTGTGGCCGAGAACGGGACGTCGCTCTTCGGCTGGCACGTCGACTTCCCCTCCGGAACGCGCGAGCTCGTCGTCGGCGCGTTGATGGCCCTCGTGCTGATCGTCCGTCCCGGAGGGCTCACCGGTGGGAGGGAGTTCAAGCTGTGGCCGAGATGACGCGTGTCTGCGTTGCCGGCGCCGGCGTGATCGGCAGCCTCTTTGCCGCGCACCTCTCGCGCGTGGCCGAGGTCTCCGCGCTCGTCCGCCGCGACGAGCACGCGCGGGCGCTCGGGGAGCGCGGTCTGCGCGTCAGCGGCCGCGCCGACTTCACGGGACGGATCGCGGCCGCCACGTCGGCCGACGCGCTGCCCGAGCCGGAGCTCGTGATCGTCGCGTGCAAGAGCCTCGATCTCGACGCGGTCGCCGGCCGCCTCGCAGGCCACTGGCCGGACGCGACGCTGATGACCGTGCAGAACGGGATCGGCGCCGACGAGGTGATCGCGCGCTACGGCGACTGGCGCCTGCTCGCCTCCGTCACGTTCATGAGCGGCACGCGTCACGAGGACACGCACGTCGAGTACGTCCTCGACACGGCCACCTGGATCGGCCCGGCGCGGGGCACGACGCCGGCCGATGCGCAGGCGGTGGCCGACCTGATCGTCTCCTCCGGGCTGAAGGCCGAGGCGTTCGACGACCTCCGTCCGGCCCAGTGGTCGAAGCTGATCTTCAACGCGACCGTCAACACCGTCGCGGCGCTGACGGGCCTGCCGCACGACCCGCATTTCGCGGCGCTCGCCGAGCCCAGCGATCTCGGGCACCTCGTGCGGGCGCTGATGGACGAGGGCAAGGCGGTCGCCGCCGCCGCGGGCGTCACGCTCGGCGAGGATCCGTGGGAGATGAACGTGCTCGCGACGCAGCGTGGGAGCGCGCA
>PLDP01000150.1 GCA_003136795.1 Actinomycetota bacterium | reverse complement strand
GTTGTCGAGGAAGATCCGCGAGAGCGCGATGTGACGCCAGTACTCCTGCGGCGAGATCTCGCGGCCCCCGAACGCGGTGCCGTAGGGCTTGTACGTCCAGCAGAGGAACGAGAACAGGCCGTCGTAGCCGTCACGGATGCACTCGTCCTGGAAGTCGCGCGTGCGCTGCAGGTGCTCGAGCCGCTCGTCGAGGGTCTCGTCGAAGCCGATCACCATCGTCGCGGTCGTCTTCATGCCGCTCTCGACGATCGCGCGCTGCGCCTCGAAGTACTCGCGCACCGTGTATTTGAACTTGGCGTGCCGCTTGCGGAAGTCCTCGGTGAGGATCTCGCTGCCGCCACCGGTCACCCAGTGCACGCCCGCGTCGCGCAGCCGAGCGGCCGCCTCCGCGTGGGTCAGCTTGGCGTGGTCGGCGAGGTAGACGAACTCGGCGATCGTCAGCGCATAGAACTCGACGCGGTCGCCGTAGCGCTCGCGCACCGACGCGAACAGGTCGCAGTAGTAGTCGAGCGGCAGCCTCGGGTTGAAGCCGCCGTTGAAGCCGACGAGGTCACCGCCCACCTCGAGCAGCTCGTCGATCTTCGCGAAGACGTCGTCGCGTGAGAGCACGTAGCCGCCCGCCTGGTTCGGCAGCACGTAGAACGCGCAGTAGTCGCACTGCGCGACGCACACGTTCGTGTAGTTGATGATCCGCATCACCATGTAAGTGGCGCGGTCGGGCTCGTGGAACTGCGCACGCACGCCCTGCGCGAGCTGCATCAGTTCCTCGTCCGACGCGTTGTTCCAGAGCCGCCGTGCCTCGTCGAGGTCGATGCGGCTCACGCCGGCACTGCCTCTTCGACGGTGACCTCTTCCGGCGCCAGCGTGTCCATGAACGAGCTGACGGAGAAGACCGCGTTGCCCGCGCCCGCGACGCCGTAGCCGGGCGGCGGCTTCAGCCCGTGCTGTTCGAGCGCGCCGCGGTAGGCCTCCAGCAGGCGGATGTGGTACTCGAGCGGCGCGCCGTTCGGGTTGTCGCGGCCGAGCGGCGTCGTCGGCTCGGGGCACCACGTCGTGAAGCGCGGCGTGATCCCGCGGCTCATGAAGTAGTCGAGCCCTTCGGTCGTGGACGCAATCGCCTCGTCGATCGTCGCGAAGCCGAACGGCTTCGCCATCTCGACGCCGGCGACGAAGTTCGGGATCACAAAACGCGCGCCGAAGACGTCGGCCGCGTCGAAGATCCGGCGGTGCCACTCCTCGCGGCCGACGTAGCGCTCCTTGCCCGGCGAGATGATCTCGAACAGGCGCTTGTCCCACACCTCGTAGTTCGGGTGGTAGATCGTGATCCCGTAGTCCTTGTAGCGCTGCACGTCGGCTTTCGGCAGCGCCTGCGCGACGACCTTGCCGATCCACCGGTTCGGGAACCGCTCCTCGATCGCCTGCGCGTACCGCCCGTAGAAGTCGGCCTCGGCGAGCCCGTCGACGGTGCTCGTCACCGAGCCGCCGGTCAGCGTGTACGCCTTCGAGACCTTGGCGGTGTCGTAGCGGTCGATCAGCGCGAGCGCCTCGAGCACGTCCGCGACCGGCTTCACCCCGGTGTAGGGCCGGCCTTCCTGCTTGTGCTGGCGCCAGTTGTGGTTGATGTCGCAAAACTGGCACTCCTCTTTCGCGCCGAAGTACTGGCAGAGCCGCAGCACGGTCAGATAGATCAGGTAGCCCCACTGGATCGTGGGCGCGGTCTCCATCACCGTCTTGCCGTTCGCGAGCTCGTGGCGGTAATACTCGGGCATCGGCGGCAGGCCGACGTCCGCGACCGCGCGGCCGTCGAGCGAGAGGAGGAGCGAGCCGCCCTCGTCGCGCGCGATCCGGTAGGGCGAGTCCGGGTTGACGCGCACCGACACGATCGTGCGGCGCAGCGCGTAGGGGCCGCCGGTCAGCGCGATCTCCTCGGGCGGGCGGCGCCGTGCGGCCTCGCCGAGCTGCGCGAGCGGCTTCTGGTCGAACGAGAAGATGAAGTACGACTTCGGCTTCACCTCGCCGTCGAGGTTGTCGGTCAGCGCCGAGTCGTCGAAGTCGATGCCCGTGCGGAGCAGGTCCTCCTTCAGCACCGCCTCGGGCGGGATGTGCGGGAACCGCGCCATCAGCCCTTCGACGAGGCCGGTGCGGGACTCGGAGGTCGTCGTGTTCACGACGGCAACGCTAGCCGATGCCGGCCGCGCGACCGCTCATTGGGGGCGCGTGCGCTTCCCGGCTTTAGCGATCTCCCTCGAAGAGGGGACCCGCTCACCCATCGGGGGGATGGCATCCCGCCGAGATAGGCGCAAATTGCGACCCCACCCACGAATGCGGCAAATGCGGCAAAGGAGAGAATCATGTTGACCAAGGTGTGGCTCTACCGGATCGCGTTCCTCTCAGCGCTTCTCCTGGCGTCCGGCGCCGGCGAGAAGTGGCTCCACTAGCGTCTCTTCGGAATCCGCCGCTAGCCGTGCGCGTCCGGAACAAAGCGGATGCGTGGATCGCCCTCGTACTGACGACCGGCGCCATCACCCTCGTGGCGGCCGTCGTCGAGGGCGCACACGCCCGTCTGACCATGCTCGCCCTGCTTGGCGCAGCCGCCGTGCTGACCGAGTTGATGCAGGTGCCGTCGGACGAGAGCTCGCTCGATCCGCTGGATGCGCACGCCTTCAGCTTCTCGTCGGGTGTGCAGATCGCCACGGTGCTCCTGCTCGGGCCGTGGGCCGGAGCGCTCGTTGCCGCGGGCGGCGTCCTCGCCGCCGATGGTGTTCGCGGCTGGCCGTTCCGGCGCATCGCCTACAACGCGAGCGTCTTCGCGATCGCGAGCGTCGTTGGCGGTCTCGTGTACGAGCTGCTCGGCGGCGTCCCGGGCGTGGTGGGCCTGCCGGGAGACCTTGGGGCGATCGCCGTTCTCGCCACCACGATGTTCGCCGTCAACTCTCTGCTCGTCACCGCCGTCGTCGCGTTCCTTGCCGGGCTTCCGTTCCTGGCGCTCGAGCGCGAAAAGCTGCGCAGCGAGCTTTCGGCCGTCATCGGCGAGGCCGGGCTCGGCCTCGCGCTGGCGGTGTTGGCGGTCAAGGAGCCGTGGGCAATCCTGGCCCTCGTCCCGCTCGTCTTCGCCGTCTTCCAGGCGCACGAGCGTCTCGCGACCCTGCGTCGGGAGACGGCACGTGCGCTCGAGGCCTTCGCGAACGTCGTCGATGAACGCGACCCGTCGACCTACCGGCACTCCGAGCGCGTCGCCGAGCACGTCGCGCGCCTCGGCCAGGCGCTGGGGCTCTCCGGGTCGCAGGTCGGACGGCTGCGGTGGGCGGGCCGCCTGCACGACCTCGGCAAGATCGCGGTCGACAGCGCGGTCCTGCAGCGCCCCAACGAGCTCTCGAGCACCGAATGGCTGGCGGTCCGCCGCCACCCTCGGCTCTCAGCCCGGCTCCTGCGCCGGTTCCGCTTCGCCGCCGCGGAGGCCCGCGCGATCGAATATCACCACGAGCGGTTCGACGGGAAGGGCTACTACGGAATCGAGACATCGGCACTGCCCCTGGCGGCCCACTTCCTGATCGTCGCGGACAGCTACGACGCGATGGTGAGCGACCGGCCCTACCGCCGGGGCCTGTCGCAGGAGGCGGCGCTCGCCGAGCTCGAGCGGAACGCCGGAACGCAGTTCCATCCTGCGGTCGCGAAGGCGTTCTCGGCGCTGCAGCGGGGGATCGACCCGCGCACCGTCCTCACGGTGGCCGAGCGCTCGGAGTTGCGGCGCATGTCGCCGCTCCACGCGACCGCGTTGCTCGACAAGCTCCTCGCGCGCGCGCGTGATCCGCAGCTGGTGGCGATCGCCGCCGTGGTGGCGGGGCTCTTCGCGGTGGCGGCGACGGTGTGGCCGGCTGCTGTTGCGGCGGCGGCGCTCGCGGTGGGAGCGCTCGCGGTCAATGCAGCCGACCGTCGCCGTGGCCGCAGGCTGGCAGGCGAGTTGACGGCGTTCGCGCGGAGCGCAGCGGGCCCGGAGACGGTCTTCGCGACGATCGCAGGTCGCCTGGCCGAAGCGTTCGAGGTGAGATGGGCCGGCCTCGTCTCGTGGGAGGAGAGCGAGTTGGAGGGTGCGCTCGAACTGGAGTGGTCGAGCGGCGCCTGGGCTGCCCCGGGCGAAACGGCGCTGACGAGCTGGCTCGTTCGCGAGGCCGACACCGCCGGCGAGCTCCTGCTGGCGCCGCGCGGTGGCGTCGGGCGGGAGAGCGCTCACTGCGCGCTGCCGTTGCGCACCGCCGATTCGCTCGGTGCCTACTTCGTCGTTGCGTTCGGGCAGGACCTGCCGCGGCACGTCAAGCTCGCGCTCGCCGCCGCCGCCGACGAGATCGCGGCGGCGCTTGCGTCACATCGCGGCACCGACACGGCTGTGTCGCCGCTGCTGGCGGTCGTGTCGTAGATGTTCCTGCTCCCGAGCCTCCTGGTGGGCATTGGGCTCGCCGCGTTGCTCGGTGGAAGTCCAGCGCGGCTGCTCGAGCTTCAGTTCCGCGAGCGTCGGCTCGTCATCGTGGCGCTCGCGTTGCAAATCGTGCTCTTCACGGATCTCGGCAGCGAGCTCGGCAACACGGCTCGCTCCGCTGCTCACGTCGTCACCTACGTGCTTCTGCTCGCGTTCGCCGCGGCGA
>PLDP01000217.1 GCA_003136795.1 Actinomycetota bacterium | reverse complement strand
TGCCGGCGCGCTCGAGCACGAAGAGCTCCGTCGCGTCGCCGCGGATCACCTGGTGCTCGAACTCGGCCTCCAGCTTGTCGAAGCGGTAGGGCCGCTGCTCGACAAGCGTCACCTCGTGGCCCGCGCGGAGCAGCGAGCGCGTCAGGTTCGCGCCGACCTTGCCGCCGCCTGCGATCAGGACGTACATCAGACCTTCACCTCTTCGGCCTCGCGAACGGCGCCGACGAGCGTCTCGATCGCGGCCGACGTCGGACAGACGATGCGCAGCCCGCGTGTGGCATAGAACTGCGCGCGGGCCGGATCGAGCACGCGCACGATCACCGTCGGCACCTGGAACTGCTTCTGGGCCGCCTGGGCGATCACGAGGTTCGTGTTGTCGCCGTCCGTGGTCACGACGACCGCGTCGGCCTCCTCGATCCCCGCTTCGCGCAAGAGCTGGAAGTCCATGCCGTGCCCGACGAGGAAGCCGCCGGTCCACTGCTCCCCGAGGCGCCCGAGGGCGTCTTCGTTCTCGTCGCAGACGGTGACCTCCCAGTTCGAGGCCTGGAGCTGCTGCGCGACGGCCGAGCCGACGCGCCCACATCCGATCACGATTGCCTTCACAGCGTCGCAGCGTACCCCGAGCCGCGAGGTCGCCGCGACCAGGTGCGCGCAGCGGCGACCGCCGCAAGGACGGCAGCCACGACGAGCAGCAGCGCTCCGACCCGCGTCGCGGCCGCGGACTCGAGGAGCGAGCCGATGGCCAGCACCTCGACGCCCACGGCGAACAGCGCCGCCTCCGCAAGCCACAGCCGGCGCGGGTAGAGCGCCTCCTGCTTCGGACGCGGGCCTGGAGGCCACCACACCCAGATCGAAAGCGACAGCAGCTTGCCGAGATGGCCGAGGGTCACACCGCCGGCCCAGCCGACGAGGAGCAGGAGAACGTACGCCGCGAGCGCACGCCTCGGCGACACCGCCGTCGTGGCGATCGCGGCCCCGAGAACGGCCGCCTGCAGGAGGAAGACCGCCCCGGCCGCCATGTGCGCGAGCGGCGCCTCGAGTGGCAGCCGGTGGCGTGCCAGAAGCGGGGCCATCCGAGCGGCGAATCCCACGAGCGCCGAGATGACTGCCGCGCCGCCGACAAGCTCGAGCGCCCTTCGGTCGGTCGCGATGCCGGCGACGAGCACCCAGAGCCCGCACGCGAGCACGAGCTCCGTGAGAGGGACTCGACGAGGCGGCGCCGACGGAGCGAGCGCGAGCATCGGCCCGAGCGTCCGACCGACCGTGACGATCAGCAAGGTGAGCCAGCCGAGCACCGCGAGATGGAGATGCACGAGCACCCAGCGGTCGTGTCCAACACCGGCGTAGGGCCGATCGTCTCGCGCGAAGACTGCGGCTCCGAGGACGAGAGCCGCAGCGACGTGCACGCAGACGAGCAGGACGCCGGCGCGGCTGGCGACGAGCGTGCGACCTCGCGGGGCGCGCGCCACGAGACCGACCAGCTCCACGAGAACGACGACCAGGCCGGCCGCGACGAGCACGGTTGCGGGCCAGACGAGCCAAGGAAGGTCGCGGGAGATCCCGATTGCGGCGAACGGGCCACCTGCGAGCAGCACGGGCAGGAACCGGAGAGCCCGAGGCCGGCGCACGTCGTTTCGCAGCATCACCGGGAGGAGGTGGAACGCGGCGCCGGTGACGGCCGGCGGGAGGAGCCCCAGGGCGACGAGATGCGCCCCGAGCACCGCCTGCCACGCCAGGGGGTCCCGCGCAGCGAGCTGCGGCGCCGCGAAGGCGAGTGCGACCGCCGCGGCGAGCCAAGAGGCCAGAGCGACCGCCACGAGGGCCGCGAAGACGCCGAGCGCCACCGGGCCGCCGACGGCACGTCCACCGCCCGCGAGCGGCAGCGCCTTCGTGCCCGGCCGCCCCCGCATCGCTTCCGGCTCAGCTGCAGCCATCGTGACGCGCGCGCATCAGGTCGCGCCGAGCTCCTCGTCCATGACCGTCTGCGGGAAGGCAACGATCAGGACCTCGCAGGGCGCCTTGCGGAGCACGTAGTCGACGGTCGGCGAGAAGAAGCGGGACTGGCGCCGCCAGCGGGGGGCCGAGCCGAGCACGATCAGGTCGGCTCCCAGCTCGTTGGCCCGCTCGACGATCGCGGCACCGATCGCCCGCGACCGGACGATCGTCCCGTCGACGGTCACCGCGTGCTCCCCGCCAAGGAGCTTCGCTTCTGCGAGCGACGCCTCGGCCCGCTCGTCGTCGTCATGGAGGGGCGCGTCGAGCGGCAGCTCCAGCGGCACGCGGATCACGTGCAACGAGTGCACCTCTGCGTCGTGGTCGCTCGCGAGCTTGATCGCGGTCGCGAGCATCTCTTCGCCGATGATCCCGAGCTTCATCGGGACGAGGATCTGCTTGAACGTGACCGGGGCTGCGCCGGGCCGCTCGTCGGGCGCGATCACCTTCTCCATCAGCCCCTCGCCGTGGGCGATGCGCACGCCGACGAAGACGACGAGCCCGATTGCGAGCCAGACCGGTCCCGCGTAGCGCGCGGCGGGATGCGTTGCCACCGCGATCACGAAGACGGAGGCCGTGCCGATCGCGCCGACGATCGCCGGCA
>PLDP01000202.1:22091-22296 GCA_003136795.1 Actinomycetota bacterium | reverse complement strand
GCCGCCGCGAGCGCGAGCGCGCTCGCGAACGTCG
The DNA here is from genome assembly GCA_003136795.1 of Actinomycetota bacterium. GTDB lineage: Bacteria > Actinomycetota > Thermoleophilia > Gaiellales > Gaiellaceae > PALSA-600. The sequence goes on along the minus strand of PLDP01000202.1, from coordinate 22,262 downwards.
TTATCTCCCTCGAACCTTTCTCAGCTCGGCCGAGATCGCCGGGACGATCTCGTGCAGGTTCCCGATCACGGCGTAGTCGGCATGCGTGAAGATCGTCGCCTCGGGATCGTCGTTGATCGCAAGCAGCTTCTTCGCTCCCTTGCAGCCCGCAATGTGTTGCGTCGCGCCGCT
>PLDP01000202.1:0-21969 GCA_003136795.1 Actinomycetota bacterium | reverse complement strand
CGCCGATCCGCATGGATGCGCGCTTCCTCGAGCAGAGAGCCGCCCCAGCGCTGCCGCGTCACCTCGTCGCCTCGTACCTCCGTGACATTGGCTGCGAAAGGCAGGTCGAGGCGGGCCGCGACGTGCGCGAGCACCTCGTTGCCGCGGTCGGAGCCCGGGCCCACGATGTCGTCCGCGCCGGCAGCCTCGATCAATGCGTCGGCCCACGCGCTCGGCGCGTACGGGCCTTCAATCTCGACCGCGCGCGCCTCCCCGAGGGACTGGGCGAGCGTGACCGCCTGCAGCGACAGCTCTTCGTCGGGCTCGACGAAAACGAGGACGTTCATGCGACGCCCAGCTTCTGCAGCACCTCGACGACCCGCGGCGCCGCGTCGGGGCCTTGCCCAAGCACCTCAGCCTGCTTGCCGACGCCCTCCGGCACGACGAGGCGAAGCTTCTCGAGCCGTGACGCGGGCCGCTCGACGGCGCGCGCAGCGACGGGCTTGCGATTGGCGCGCAGCTTCGCCGGCACCGACGGGTAGCGCGGCAGGTTCAGGCCCTCCTTCACCGTCACGACGGCCGGCAGCGCCACGTCGTAGACATCGCGCCCCGCAGCGACCTCCTGCTCGCAGCGCGCGCGGCCGTCCGCGACCACGAGGCCCTTCAGGCCCGTCACGACCGGCAGGCCAAGCGCGTAGGCAACGCGAATCCCGACCTGATAGTTGCCGGCGTCCGCCGACTCGTTGCCAAAGACGATCAGGTCGAAGGGCTCTTCGGAACGGATCGCCTCGACGAGCGCCGACGCCGTCGCCTGCGCGTCCCACTCCTCGTCGCTGACGAGGTGAATCGCGCGATCGGCGCCGAGCGCCATGCACTCGCGCAGCTGCTCCTCCGCCTCCGGCGCGCCCAGCGTGAGCACGACGACCTCGCCACCTTGCGCCTCGACGATGCGCACCGCCTCCTCCACCCCGCACTCCTCGTGCGGCGAGATCGTGAAGCCGAGATGCTTCGTCTCGATCGCCTGCTCGTCTGCCGTCAGCACCATCTTCCCGCCCGTGATCGGGACGCGCTTGACCGCACAGAGGATCCTCACGCCTTGACTCTCGCGTTCTCCGGGTCGAAGACCGGCGTCGAGTCGTTGCAGGCGACGGTGACCGGATACTGCTCGCCGAGGAACTCGACCAAGAGCTCCTCACCCACGTTCGCCTGTTCGGGCGGCAGGTACGAGAGCAGGATGTGCTTGCCGATCGACGGGCCTGCGCCGGCGCTCGTGACGTAGGAACGCCGGCCGTGCCCGTCGACGAGCGGCTGGCCCTGTTTCGAGAGCACCGGTTCGCGCCCGAGCATGAAGCGCTTCGTCCCGTCGGACGACGTGTGGTCGTCGACGGTGAGCGTGCAGAGCACGGCGACCGGCTCCGACTCGCGGTGCTTCACGTGCGCGGCCTTGCCGACGAAGTCGGGCGACTTGACCCTGCCCCACGCCATGCCCGCCTCGACGACGTCGTAGTCGGCGTCGAGCTCGAAGCCGAACGCGCGGTAGCACTTCTCGAGCCGGCCGGTCGTACCGTAGACGCCGATCCCGGCCGGCACGACGCCGTGCGGCTCGCCGGCTTCCCGGACGAGATCCCAGAGCTTCGCGCCCTGCTCCATCGGAGCGTAGAGCTCCCAGCCGAGCTCGCCGACGTACGAGATGCGCGACGCGAGCACGCGCAGCGAATCGATCTCGATCGTGCGGCAGCTCGCGAAGGGGAAGCTCTCGTGCGAGACGTCGTCGGACGTCAGGCTCGCCAGGATGTCCCGCGCACGCGGCCCCCACAACCCGAGCGTCGTCCACGCCGAGGTGAGGTCGGTGACCTGCGCGCTGCCGTCCGCCGGCGCGTGGTCGGCGTACCACTTCATGTCGGCCATCCCGTGCGCGCCGCCCGTGACGACGCGGAACTGCTCGTCGCCGAGCCGCATCACCGTCAGGTCGCTCTTGAACGTGCCGCTCGGCGAGAGCACCGGCGTGTAGACGACCTTCCCGGTCGCGACGTCCATCTGGCGCATCGAAACCTGCTGCACCGTCTCGAGCGCGCCGGGGCCGGTGACGTCGAAGATGCAGAACGCGGTCAGGTCGAACATCGCGGCGCGGTCGCGCATCGCGAGATGCTCGGCGTTGATGATCGGCGACCACCAGCGCGACTCCCATTCCGCCTCGCGACGGTTGATCCGGTCGCCGTACTCCTCGAGCAGCTTCGCGTTCGACTCGTACCACTGCGGGCGCTCCCAGGCCGCGGCCTCGAAGAACACCGCGCCGAGCTCCCGCTCGCGCTCGTAGTACGGCGACAGCCGCACGCGGCGGTTCGACTCCCACTGCTCGGCCGGGTGCACGATCCCGTACGTCTTGTTGAAGCCTTCCGCAGCGCGTGCCTGCACATGCGCTTTGGAGCGCTGGCAGTCGTAGAAGCGCGCGATGTCGGACGACTGCAGGTCGATCTCGGGCTCGCCTCGCGTCATCCACTCGGCGACGGCCTTCCCGACGCCGGGCCCCTCCTTCACCCACACGGCCGCGGCCGACCAGAGGCCTTTGACCTCGGGCGTCTCACCGAGCAACGGCAGCCCGTCGGGGGTGAGCGAGAGGATCCCGTTGATCGCGTACTTGATGCCGACCGACTCGTCGCCCAGCACGTCGGGGATCAGCTCGAGCGCGTCCTCCATCTGCTGTTGGAAGTCCTTCTCCGTGAACGGGAACTCCGTCGGCGACAGCGCCGCCTCTTCGTTCGACGGGATCTCCTCCGGGTCGTGGAGGATCGGCCGGTGAGCGTACGAGCCGATCTCGAGCCCGCTCCCATCCTGGCGCTCGTACATGTTCGTGTCCATGTCGCGGACGATCGGGAACTCGATCGTTCCCTTGGTGTCCTTGAAGTGCGGCACAGGGCCGACGTCGATCATCTGATGCACCGCCGGTGTCAGCGGGATCGACGCGCCGGCCATGCGGGCGATCTTCGGCGACCACACGCCGCAGCAGACGACGATGACGTTCGTGGCGATGTCGCCGCGCGAGGTGCGGATCCCGGTGACGCGGCCGTGCTCGACGTCGATCCCGAGCACCTCGGTGTTCGCGAACACGCTGAGTGCGCCCTGCTCCTGCGCGCGCTCGCGCATGATCGTCCCGAAGCGCAGCGAGTCGACGATGCCGACCGACTTGGTGTAGAAGCCGCCGACGATCACGGACTCGTCGATGAACGGAACGAGCTCCTTCACCTCGGCGGGCGTGACGATCGAGACGTCGTCGATCCCCCACGCCTTCGCAGACGACATGCGACGCTGCAGCTCCTGCATCCGCTCGGAGGTGCGCGCCACCTCGATGCCGCCGCTCTCGGTGAAGACCCCGGCCTCGCGGTACTGGCGTACGGAATCGAGCGTCAGCTGCGTCATTTCCTTGGAGTGGTCGACCGGGAAGATGAAGTTCGATGCGTGGCCGGTCGAGCCGCCGGGGTTGGGCAGCGGGCCCTTGTCGAGCAGCACGAGGTCGGTCCAGCCGAGCTCGGCGAGGTGGCCGACCAGGCTCGAGCCGACGATGCCGGCGCCGATCACGACGGCGCGCGCGCTGGACGGGAATGACGGGGTCTCAGTCATGCGGCTGATATATCACGCCTCGAGCAGCACGTCACGCATGACCTCCTCGAAGTGCTCCACGTGGGCGCGCATCAGCTCGCCCGCCCGCTCGCCCTTGCCCCTCGCGATCGCATCGAGCAGCTCGTGGTGCTCGAGCACGGCGCCGTGCAGGTCGGGCGTGCGGTCGAGCGCGAGCATCCAGATCCGCAGCGCGTGGGTGTAGTACCACTCGAGCGTCTCCTCCAGGAGCTGGTTGTGGCTGCACCGGTAGATCGTGCGGTGGATGCGCTCGTCGAGCTCGATCAGCACCCGCTCGTCTCGGCGCTGCGAACCGACGAGCTCCTCGAGCAGCCCGTTGATCTCCTCGAGATCTCCCCGCGTGGCGCGCTCCGCCGCTAGCCGCGCGGCCTCCGGCTCGAGCACGGCCCGAACCTCACAGAGCCGTGCCAGGTCGCGAACGTCGACGGTCGTGACGAACATCCCCCGCCGCGGATAGACCTCGACGAGGCGCTCCCGCGCGAGCCGGCGCAGCGCTTCGCGCACCGGCGTGCGCCCGATCGCGAGGCGTGCCGTCAGCTCGGGCTCCGTGATCGGAGACCCGGGCCGGAGCTCGAGCGAGACGATCAACTCACGGAGCGCGTAGTAGGCCTGGTCCGCGAGCGACGACGGCTCGCCGGGCGGCGGAGCAAGGAGGCGAGCGGAGCCTGCCCTAGCCACGGAGATATATTAGTCGTATCCTGCGCGGCGACCTAGTAGTCGGCCGAAAGGACGAATTGGATACGACGATGCCCTCGTCCCTCCAGATCGCGCAGGAGGCAAAGCTTCGCCCGATCACGGAGGTCGCCGCGGCCGCGGGCCTCGAGCCCGACGAGATCGATCCGTACGGCCGCTACAAGGCGAAAGTCAGCCTTTCGGTCCTGGACAGATTGGCGTCGAAAGCCGACGGCAAGCTGATCGACGTCACGGCGATCACGCCGACAAAGGCAGGCGAGGGCAAGACGACGACGTCGGTGTCGCTCACGCAGGGCCTCGGCCACATCGGCAAGAGCGTCGCGCTCTGCCTGCGCGAAGCCTCGCTCGGCCCCGTCTTCGGGATCAAGGGCGGNNGCGATGCTCGAGACGCACCTGCTGCACGGGAACGTGCTCGGCATCGACCCGCTGTCGATCAGCTGGCGCCGCTGCATGGACATCAACGACCGCTCGTTGCGCGACATCGTCGTCGGTCTCGGTGGCAAGGCGAACGGCTACACGCGCCAGACCGGCTTCGACATCACCGCGGCGTCGGAGGTGATGGCGATCGCGGCGGTCGCATCCGACCTGCAGGATCTGCGCGCGCGTCTCGGCGCGATCACCGTCGGCTCGACCTACGAGGGTGAGCCGGTCACGGCGGAGCAGCTCCAGGCGGCCGGCTCGATGGCCGTGCTGCTGAAGGAGACGATCAAGCCGAATCTCGTGCAGACCCTGGAAGGCCAGCCCGCGTTCGTGCACTGCGGGCCGTTCGCGAACATCGCGCACGGCAACAACTCCGTCGTCGCGGATCGCGTCGCGCTCAAGCTCGCCGACTACGTGATCACCGAGAGCGGCTTCGGCTCCGACATGGGCATGGAGAAGTTCTTCGACATCGTCTGCCGCCTCGGCAACTTGCGGCCGGACGCCGTCGTCCTCGTCGCCACCGTCAAGGCGCTCAAGCACCATGCGGGCGACCCGGACGGCGGCATGGACGCGATCGAGACCGGCGCGGCGAACATGACGCGCCATCTCGGGATCATTCGCGAGTTCGGGCTGAACGCCGTCGTCGCCGTGAACGCGTTCCCGGGCGACACCACCGAAGAGGTGGAGCTCGTCAAGCGGATCGCGCTCGAGCACGGCGCTTACGCAGCCGAGGTCAACAACGGCTTCCTGCGGGGCGGCGAGGGCGGAGCGGCGCTGGCGGAGGCGGTCGTCGCCGCAGCCGACGAGCCCTCGAAGTTCGACTTCATCTACCCGCTCGACGCCCCGATCGAGCAGAAGATCGAAGCGATCGCGAAGCGCGTCTACGGCGCGGACGGGATCTCGCTCATGCCGGCCGCACGCGCGAAGATCACGGCGTTCGACAAGGCCGGGCTGAGCTCACTCCCGATCTGCATGGCCAAGACCCACCTGTCGCTCTCCCACGATCCGAAGCTCGCGAACGCACCGACCGGGTTCACGGTCGGCGTGCGCGACCTGCGGGCCTACACCGGCGCCGGCTGGATCGTGGCGTTGTGCGGCGACATGCAGACCATGCCGGGCCTCGGGAAGCATCCTGCAGCCTTCGACGTCGACATCGACGAGCGCGGGGAGACCGTTGGCCTCTTCTGAGCCACGGGACGTGCAAGTGTCGTGCCGCGACCTCTGGAAGGTCTTCGGCGCGCACGCCGCGAAAGCGATCGAGAGCGGCGACGTCCACCTCGGTCGGGCCGAGCTGATGGCGAAGACCGGCTGCACCGTCGCCGCGCGCGATGTCTCCTTCGACGTGGTGCGGGGCGAGGTCTTCGTGGTCATGGGCCTCTCGGGCAGCGGCAAGTCGACACTCGTCCGCTGCCTGACGCGTCTGATCGAGCCGACATCGGGCGCGGTGAGCATCTGCAGCCGGGACGTGCTCGGAGCGCAACCGAAGGAGCTGCGCGAGATCCGCCGCACGAAGGTGTCGATGGTCTTCCAACACTTCGGCCTGTTCCCGCACCGCACCGTGATCGACAACGTCGCCTACGGGCTCGAGGTGCAGGGCATCGATCGGCCAACGCGCTACGCGCGGGCGAGCGAGCTGCTCGAGGTGGTCGGTCTCTCGCCGGTCAAGACGTCGTATCCGGATCAGCTGAGCGGCGGGATGCAGCAGCGCGTCGGCCTCGCGCGCGCGCTCGCGGTCGATCCGGAGGTCCTCATCTTCGACGAAGCGTTCTCCGCGCTCGATCCGCTCATCCGCCGCGAGATGCAGGACGAGGTGTTGCGCCTCCAGGAGCGGCTGCAGAAGACGGTGATCTTCGTCACCCACGATCTCGACGAGGCGCTGAAGCTCGGCGACCGGATCGCGATCATGAAGGACGGCCGCTTCGTGCAGGTCGGCACGCCGGCCGACATCGTCGGTGCCCCCGCCGACGACTACGTGCGCGAGTTCGTTCGCGATGTCCCCCGCGGCAAGGTCCTGACCGCGGCGTACGCAACGCAGCCTCGCTCGGGCGAGATGCCCGAGGAGGTGGTGCGACACGATCAGCACCTGAACGAGCTGTTGCCCGTCGTCTTCGGGGCGAAAGGGCCGATCGGCGTCGTCGACGGCACCGGCGAGCTGGTCGGCATCCTCGACCGCCGCATGGTGATCCACGTCCTCGCGGGCCGCGAGGAGCTGTCGACCCCGGAAGAGCTCGCCTCGCCCGGCCAGCCGTAGCGATGTCGGCTCCACCCGCTACGCCGGTCTGGGCCGCGGCGCTGCGTCTCGACGGCCGCCTCGGCGGCGTCGCGCGCCGGTGGGCGCCACCCCTCGCACTCGCCATCCCGCTCTGCCTGGTCGCCGCCGCCCTCGAAGGCGTGCACAGCGGCTTTCCCTCCACCTGGCTCCTCGGTGTTCCACGCTGGTTCGACAACCTGAACAACTGGGTGACGAACAACGACAGCTCCAACTTCTTCCTGCACACGATCGTCGGCGGCTTCGGAAACCTTCTGAACGACGCGACCAACGACATCGTCAACCTTCTGCATTGGATGACGTGGGTCGGCGTGCTCGCGGTGTCGACGGCGATTGCCTGGCTCGTCGGCTCCTGGCGCACGGCGCTGTTCTCGGCCCTGGTCGTGGCGTCATTCGGCGTGCTGCAGATTCCGAACGGCGGCCCGAACGGCATCTCGGAGATGTGGCCGAGCGCGATGACGACGCTTGCGCTGATGACGGTCGCGATCATCCTGTCGACAATCGTCGGCATCCCGCTCGGCATCGCCTCGGCCGTCTGGCCGACGGTTCACAAGCTTCTCCGGCCGTTGCTCGACCTGATGCAGATCCTGCCGGCGTTCGCCTACCTCGTGCCGATCGTCGTGCTCTTCTCGATCGGTAACCCGGCGGGGATCGTGGCGACCTTCATCTACGCGGTTCCCCCACTCGTCCGCTTCACCGAGCTCGGCATCCGCTCGGTTCGCAAGGACGTGATCGAGGCCGCCGAGTCGTTCGGCTCGACCCGCCGCCAGGTCCTGCGCAACGTCCAGCTTCCGCTCGCCGCCCAGGCGATCATGCTCGGGCTCAACCAGGTGATCATGATGGCGCTCTCGATCGTCGTGATCGCCTCGCTGATCGGAGCGGGCGGCCTGGGCGACCCGGTGCTCGCCGCCCTCCAGACCCAGCAGATCGGCGAGGGCTTCGTCGCCGGGCTCCTGATCGTTCTGATGGCGATGTGGCTCGACCGGACGTCGGCGGCGATCGGCGAGCGGGCCCGCGAGCGGACGTCGACCCGCCGGCTGACCCGCAGGCAGCTGCTCGGCCTGTGGGCCGGGCTGCTCGTGCTCGTCCTCGTCGCCCGCTACGGGCTCGGCCTCGGCGACTGGCCGGCGGGCTGGGGCTTCTCGGTGGTGGACAACGCAACCCGGGCACTCAACTGGGTCACGAACGAGTTCACCGGTATCGCCGGCCCGATCTCGAGCTTCCTGACGCTCGACATCCTCAACCCGTTGCAGCGCTACCTCACCGACCTCCCGTGGTGGCTCGTCGCCGCGGTCGTCGGCACGATCGGTTGGGCGCGCGGGGGCTCGCGGCGCGGCGTCCTACTCGCCGGCTGCGTCGTGCTGCTCGGCCTGATGCAGGCTCCGGTGGGCTACACGTTCCAGGGCACGACGTCGTACAACTTCGTCGCCTGGAACGACGCGATGGAGACCTTCAGCCTGGTCATCGTCGCGCTCGCCCTCGACCTGATCGTCGGCATCCCACTCGGCATCGCCGCCTACCGCTGGCGCGTCATGGATCGGGTCCTGCGCCCGATCCTCGACACCCTGCAGACGCTGCCCGCCTTCGTGTACCTCATCCCGATGGTCGCGTTGTTCGGCGTCGGCAATGTCGCCGGCGTGAGCGCCTCCCTGATCTACGCGCTGCCGGCCGCGGTGCGCGCGACGACGCTCGGACTTCGCGCCGTCCAGCGTGACGTGCTCGAGGCAGGCCAGGCCTTCGGGTCGACGAGATGGCAGCTCCTCTTCAAGGTCGAGCTGCCGATCGCCCGGCCGTACTTGATGTTGGCCGTCAACCAGACGATTCTGCTCGTGATGGCGGAAGTGGTCGTCGCCGGGCTCGTCGGCGCCGGAGGGCTGGGCCTCGACGTGGTCACCGGCTTCTCCCGCTCCGAGGTCGGCCTCGGCGCCGCCGCAGGGCTGGCCATGGTCTTGATGGGGATCGTCCTCGACCGTCTGAGCCAGTCGAACCCTGACCGCGCGCGCGCGGCCGCCTCGTAAAAGCTTGTCGAGAAAAAACACATCATCAACGACATGGAGGGAGCGTGACATGCACGAACGCAGGTGGATTCGACGGAGGCCGGCCCGGCTCGCCGTGGTGCTCGCCGTGGCCGGACTGATCGCCGTCGCAGTCGTGATCAGCGTGGCGAGCGCGTCGGTCTCCGGCACAGCCGGTAAGCCGACGATCGTCCTCGCCAACAACTCGTGGGAGGGCTCGGTCGCCAACAACGTCGTGGCGCAGTACGTGATCGAGAAGAACCTCGGATACAACGTCAACCTGCTGACGATCGACGAGATCCCCGCCTGGCCCGCGATGGTCCAGGGGAAGATCTCGGCCGTGATGGAGGTGTGGGGCCACTCGCCGCTCTACGCCCAGTACGTGAAGGGCAATCACAAGGTCGCCGACGCGGGCCTCGAAGGCCCGAACGGCAACATCGGCTGGTACGTGCCGACCTACCTCGTGAAGGCACACCCCGAGCTCGCGACCTGGAAGGGCGTGAAGAAGGACTGGAAGCTGTTCGTGACGCCGCAGTCGTCGCCGCAGGGCCAGTTCCTCGACGGGTCGCCGAGCTACGTCACGAACGATGCGGCGCTCGTGACGAACCTCGGGCTGGACCTCAAGGTCGTCTTCGCGGGCACCGAGGCCGCGCAGCTGACCGAGATCGAGCAGGACTACAAGGCGAAGAAGCCGGTGCTGTTCTACTGGTACACACCGCAATACCAGAACGCGATCTACAAGTTCTCTCAAGTCGCGTTGCCGCCGTTCACGACGGCGTGCGCCAAGCTAAAGCCCGCGCAGATCAACTGCGCCTACCCGCCGTACCACCTCTACAAGGTGATGGCGGCCACCCTGGCCACCCAAGCGCCGACGGTGGCGAGCTTCATCCGCCGGTTCAATTGGACGTCGGACGATCAGAACTCCGTCTCCTACAACCTGGCGGTCAAGCACATGAGCAACTCCGCCGCGGCCGCGGCGTTCGTCAACTCGCACCAGGCGCTCGTCAAGTCCTGGCTCTCGAGCTCGACGAAGCCGACCAAGGTCGAACCGCCCACGCCCGGTACGTGAGCAAGCGGAAGGAGCGTGGCCCAGCGCTGGGCCACGCTCCTTCGGTCAACCGGCGAGTAGGGCGATCCCCGCGACGACCACGCAGGCGCCGAGGAACCGCCAGCGCGTCACGGGCTCCTTCAGCACGACCGCGGCGAGCGCCGCCGCGATCACAACGCTCGTCTCGCGCGCGGCGGCGACCGACGTGGCGGACGCGCGCTGGAGCGCGGCGAGCACGAGGGCGTAGGCGCCGAAGGTCGCCATCCCCGCGACGATCGTCGCCGGGCCGACCGCGGCGCGCACGGCCGCCGTGCCCCTGACGCGCAGCACCGCGCCTGCGTACACCGCAGCCGGTCCCAGCATCGAGAGCTCGAGGTACGGAATCGGCCCGGCGTAGGTGATGCCGCGTTTGTCGATCAACGTGTAGCCGGCGATGCACGACGCGATCGCGAGCCCAAAGAGGACGCCCGCCGGGTGCGCGCCGCGCAGGCCGCGCACGAGCAGGATCCCTGCGACGATCAGCACGACCGCCGCCGCCTGCCGCCACGACGTGGTGTGCCCCAGCGCGACGGCGCCGACGAGCAGGACGAGCACCGGTGCTCCGCCCCGCGCGATCGGGTAGACGACCGAGAGCGGCGCCTTGCGGTAGGCGGTCGCGAGCAGCGTGAAGTAGGCGATCTCGAAGAGCCCGCTGCCGACGAGCCACGGCCACACGCCGGCATCGACGCGCCAGAGGACGACGGCGACCGGGGCGAACACGAGCTCCGCCACGATCAACGCGACCGCCGTCGCCGATTCGACGTCGCGCGCACGCGCCAGGAGCAGGTTCCAGAGCGCATGGAGGCCCGCAGCGGCGAGCACGAACGCGAGTGCGGACGCTGGCATGCGCCGACGGTACGCTCAACCGCGGATGACCTCGACCCTCCAGGCTGTCGTCTTCGACTTCAACGGGACCCTGTCGGACGACGAGCCGGTGCTTGCGCGCGTCTACCAGGAGCTCTTCGCCGAGCTCGGCCGGCCGATCACCGAAGCCGAGTACTACGACGAGCTCGCCGGCCACACCGACGAGGAGATGCTGATCCGCTGGTTCGGGGCGAGCAACGACGCGTGGATCGCCGAGCGCATCAACCGCTACAACGTGCTGGCTGCCGACGGCTCGACGGTCGACGAGGAGATGCGCGCCGCGCTTCGCTTCGCGGCCGGGCGCGCGCCCGTCGCGATCGTCTCCGCGGCCGCGCGCCGCGAGATCGATGTCGTCGTCGACGGCGCCGGGATCCGCGACGCACTCACGCTGATCGTCTCCCAGGACGACGTGACAAACGGCAAGCCCGATCCCGAGTGCTACCTGACGGCTGCTCGGCTGCTCGGCGTCGAACCGAGCGCGCTGCTCGTCTTCGAGGACACCGATGTCGGCGTCGCCGCCGCGAAGGCCGCGGGCGCGCGCGTGATCGGTCTCACACGCACCCTCGGCGCAGCACGTCTGGCGGCCGCCGACGAGCTCGTCGAGCGCATCGACCTGCCGCTGCTGGAGCGCCTGCTGTGCTCGTGATCGCCCACCGCGGGGCCTCTCACGACCTGCCGGAGAACACGCTGCCCGCGTTCGAGCGGGCGATCGCGCTCGGAGCCGACTTCGTCGAGCTCGACGTGCACAACGACCTCAGCGTCACCCACGATGCACCGAAACGCGATGTCTCTTACCCCACGCTCGCAGAGGTGCTCGACCTCTGCCACGGCCGCATCGGCGTGATGGTCGAGCTGAAGCGGCCGCGCGGCGACACCGTGCGGCGCGCGCTCGACCTGATGCACGACGACGACGTGCTCGTCTGCTTCCAGCGCAAGGCGATCGAAGAGGCACGCACGATGCGACCCGCGGTCCGGACCGTGCAGCACGTCGGCTACGGCGTCTCGATTCGTCGCGCCGCGGGCGGCTGGGCGGTCGGCTTCCAGAACGAGCGCCTGACCCGGCGAGGGCTCGACACCGCCCGCCGCTACGGCCTCGAGACGACCGTCTACACGGTGAACGACGAGGCGCGGATCGCCGAGCTCGACCGGCTCGGGGTCTCCGGCGTCTTTACTGATCGTCCGGATCGAGCACTGGCAGCCCTGGGCCGTCGTCCGGCAGGCTGATCAGCTTCGCGCCTTCGGACGGGATCTTCGCGACGACGCGAGCGCCGACCGGCAGCGCCGCTGCACGCGCCGTCGACATGTCGGCGATCAGGCTCGTCCCGCTGCCGGTCACCTTCAACCGGGTCACCGGCCCGAGGAACGTCTGCGTCAGCACCTCACCCGTGAACGAGTTCGGCGTGGCGCCATTCGTCTGTGCCTCGAGCTCGAGCGACTCGGGCCTGATCAGCACGAGCACCCGCTCGCCGTCGCGGCGTCCGCGCGCGGCGTCGACCTGGAGCCGCATCCCCGAGTGCTCGACCTCGCCGGCGCCGCCGTCGATCACGACGGCGTCGAGGCGGTTCATCGTGCCGATGAACTCCGCCACGAACGGCGTCAACGGCGCGGTGTACATCTCGGACGGCGTGCCCATCTGCTCGATCACGCCGCCGTTCATCACGGCGACGTGGTCGGAGATCGCGAGCGCCTCCTCCTGATCGTGGGTGACGTAGAGCGTGGTGATCCCAAGCTCGAGCTGGATGCGGCGGATCTCCTCGCGCAGCTGCACGCGCACCTTCGCGTCGAGCGCCGACAGCGGCTCGTCGAGGAGCAGCACGCGCGGCTCGATCGCAAGCGCGCGTGCGAGCGCGACGCGCTGCTGCATCCCGCCCGAGAGCTGGTGCGGGTAGCGGTCGGCGGCGTGGCCAAGACCCACAAGCTCGAGCAGGTCGTCGACGCGGTGGCTGCGGTCGTGCTTGTGCTGACCGCGGATCTTCAGCCCGAACTCGACGTTCTGGCGCGCCGTCATGTTCGGGAACAGCGAGTACGCCTGGAAGACCATGCCCATGTCGCGCTTGTTGGGAGCCACGTTCGTGACGTCCTTGCCGTCGACGACGATCCGGCCCTGGTTGGGGCGGTCGAACCCCGCAACGAGCCGCAGCGCGGTCGTCTTGCCGCAGCCGGACGGCCCGAGCAGCGAGAGGAACTCGCCCTCGCCGAGCGAGATGTCGATGCCGTTCAGCGCCTTCACCGTTCCGAAGTCGCGGTGCAGGTTCTCTAGCTGGAGGAAGGTCATCTGGCTCCCGCGATAATGCGGCTCGACTGGCCGCGTTTACGACCGACAAGGAGCAGCGAGAGCATCGCCGCCCAGGTGATGCCGAAGCTCATCAGCGTGACCGCCCCGGCGGGGAAGCCCTGCGACTCGTTCACGTACTGGATGAAGATCGGGAAGGTGTGGAAGGCCGAGAGGTTCGCGATCGTGAACTCACCCATCACGATCGCGAGCGTCAGGAACGACGCCGCGAGCGCGGCCGAGCGGATGTTCGGCAGGATCACGCGGAAGAGCGTGGTCGTCCAGCTCGCACCCAGGCTCTGAGATGCCTCGGTCAGCGTGTGCACGTCGATCGAGCGGAAGCCGGCGTCGAGCGAGAAGAACATGTACGGGAACGCGAGGATCACGTACGCAGCGGCGAGGAAGCCCCACGGCTGCTGGTAGAACCAGGCGGGCGTCCCCTTGAACGTCCGCAAGAGGCCGACGACCATCACGATCGGCGGGACGATGAACGGGATCAGCGCGAGGAACGCGATCACCGGCCGCAGCTTGGGAAGCTTCAGGTGCACCAGGTAGATGGTGGGAACGAAGATCGCGAGGCTGATCACGATCGTCTCGAGCGCGAGCATGAACGAGATCCTCAGCGTGTGCCAGAAGTCGCCGTTGTGGAGCACCCAGCCGTAGTTGTGCGCGGTGCAGCAGTTGCCCGTCTGGTTCGACTTGAGGCTGATCAGGAGCGTCGCGAAGAGCGGGATGATGAAGTACGCCGCCGCGAGCAGCAGCCAGACGACCGCGGACGGCGATATGAAGCGGCGCGCCTTCACTTCGCCCACTTCGCCGCGCGCCGCTGCAACGGGATGTAGATGAGCATCATCAGCGCGAGCACCGCAAACATCCCGAACGCCATCGCCTGCGCGAGGTGCGGGTTGTCGAGCACGTTGCCGCTGTAGTAGGCGCCGATCAGGATCGGCACGATGTTCACCGAGCCGGACGTGAGGCTGTAGGCGGTCGCATACGCGGCGAACGCGTTGCCGAAGAGCAGGATCATCGCGCCGAGGATCGACGGCATCAGCACCGGCAGCCCGACGTAGCGCCAGAACTGCCAGGGCTGGGCGCCCAGGTTGGCGGCTGCCTCGCGCCACTCCTTCTTCAGCCCGTCGATCGCGGGCGAGATCACGAGGATCATCAGCGGCAGCTGGAAGTACATGTACGCCAACTCGACGCCGGTCTTCGAGAAGAGGCTGAAACCTTGGCTGTTCAGGTTGTAGTGCAGGTGATCCTTCAGGAACACCGTCAGGATCCCGAGCGGCCCGAGCGTCGCGATGAACGCGAACGCAAGCGGGATGCCGCCGAAGTTCGCCGCGACGCCCGAGAACGTGGTGAGCCCCGAGCGGAGGAACTTCGGCGTCCCCTCGCGAATCGCCGCGTAGGCGATGAAGAGCCCGGCCACACCGCCGATCAGCGCTGTCGTGAGGCTGATCTCGATGCTCGTCCGGTACGCGTCGATGTAGGGGTGGTTGAAGAGCAGGCGGACGTTCGAGAGCGTCGGATTGTCCTGGTTGTTTTGGAACGCGCCGACGAGAACCGCTCCCGCCGGCACGAACAGGAAGGCGATCGTGTACGCGAAGAACGGCAGNNACCTTCGCCGGCCACTCGCTGGCGATCTTCGCCTTGGCGGCCGTCTGCTGAGCGAGGCTTGCGAACTTCGCCTTCGCGTACAGCGTGGGCGACGGGAGCGCGGTCAGCAGTGCCTTCGGGATGACCTTGCGTGTGGCCAGGTCGTTGAACCGGGCCGGATGCGCAAAGCCCTTCAGGTACAGGAGCTGACCCTGATCGGAGTAGACGAACTCCTCCCAGAGGCGAGCGGTGAACGGATGCGGTGCGGTCGAGTTGATCGCCTGGGCGTAGTACCCGCCGTAGACACCGTCCGCGGGGATCGTGACGCCCCAGTGCGCCGCTGGGAACTCCTTGATGTACGCAAGGTTGTTGTAGTCCCAGTCGATCGAGATGGGGGTCTGGCCCGACGCGACTGTCTGCGGGGTCGTCTGCACCGGGATGAAGTTGCCCGACTTCTTCAGAGCAGCGAAGAAGTCGATGCCCGGGCCGACATCCTGGAGCGAGCCACCGTTGCCGAGCGAGGCAGCGATGACGCCCGAGACCGCCGAGTTGGAGGTGAGCGGGCTGCCGTTCATGGCGACCTGGCCCTTGTACTCCGGCTTGGTCAGGTCCTTCCACGTCGTCGGCGGGTTGCTGACGAGCGCCTTGTTGTAGCCGATCGAAATCGCGCCCCAGTAATCACCCATCCAGAAGCCGCGGGTGTCCTTCATCGCACGCGGAATCGTCTTGTAGTTGGTGTTGAAGTACTTCGCGTACAGGCCGGTGTTCGCGCCTGCGATCGCGAAGGAGACACCCACGTCCACGGCGTCAGGCGCGCGCGAGTCGCCCTTGAGCGAAACGATCGCCTGGTTCTCCTGTGCGGAGCTGCCATCCGGGTTGTCGTTCGTGATTTTGATGCCGTACTTCCTCGTGAAGGTCGACATCAGCTCGCCGTAGTTCGCCCAGTCGGGCGGCAACGCGATCGTGTTGAGGTGGCCTTCCTTCTTCGCCGCCTTGACGAGAGCGGGCAACCCGGCCACGGTCTCCGTCGTGGGCGGAGCCGCCAGGCGAGCGCGTGTCGCGCCGAGCGCCGTGCCGGCACCGCTGAGCACCGTGAGGCCGACAGCCGCCGCCGCGCTGCGCCGCAGCATCGACGAGCGACTCATTCCCTCTTCCTCGAGCTTGGCCCAGAACTCGATTTCTTGGGCCTCGTAATCCTCCATGCAAATCCCCCTCAGGGTCGTTGGTTCTCCTAGAAGATCACGGTTGGGGGGTGCATTTCAATAGGCCCGATGCCCTATTTCACCAAATTGTCATGGAACCGTCACCGGATCTCCGTGTCCTCGTCAAATGAGTAGGCTCGTTTGCGTGACTCCGTTCGACGCGCCCGGAGAATGGCTCCGTTGTGCCCTCCACGCGCACACGACCAACTCCGACGGCGACTTGGCCCCCGGTGGCCTCGTGCGGCACTACGACTGGGCCGGCTACGACGTTCTGGCCATCTCCGACCACTGGGTGCGCACCGACGAGCCCTCGACCGACGGGCTGCTCGTGATCCCCTCGGCCGAGCTGAACGCGCTCGCGCCGGCGCGGGAGGACGACGCGCACGTGCTCGCGCTCGGCCTCGCCGTCGATCCGGTCGTGCCGGAGATCGAGTTCGCGCCGCTGCAGGAGGTCGTCTCGTGGGTGCTCGCAAACGGCGGCGTGCCGTATCTCGCCCACACCTACTGGAGCGGCTTGCGGGTCGACCAGTGGGAGGCATGCGAGGGCCTCGTTGGGATCGAAGTCTGGAACACCGGCTGCGAGCTCGAGCTCGGCCGTGGCGACGCGTCGCTGCACTGGGACGAGGCGCTCGAGCGCGGCCGGCTGCTCTACGCGCTCGCAACGGACGACTCGCATCACCCCGGCTACGACAGCGGCTTCGCGTGGACGTGGGTGCGTGCACGGGAGAAGACGCAGGAGGCCGTGCTCGACGCGCTGCGCACCGGCGCGTTCTACGGGTCGACCGGGCCGCGGATCGACTCGGTCGAGCTGACCGACGGCGACGTCACGGTGCGCTGCAGCCCGGCCGCGAGCATCACGCTCTACACGGGCCGCCGGCGCGGCGCCCGCATCAACGCTGGCCGGCTCGGCTATCCGCACAACGCGCAGGTGCTCGAGCGCGCGGACGACGGGCTGATCACGGCCGTACGTTTGGAGCGGCCGTTCCGCCAGCCCTACGGGCGCATCGAAGTCGCTGACGCCAACGGCAACCGGGCCTGGACGAACCCGCTGTGGATCGCGTAGCAACGATCGAGCAGCTCGCCGCGCGCCGGTTCGACCTGCTCGTGATCGGCGGCGGGATCATCGGCGCCGGGATCGCCGAGGCCGCGACCGCGCACGGTCTGAACGTAGCGCTCGTCGAGCGAGGCGACTTCGCCGGCGCGACGTCGAGTGCCTCGTCGAAGCTCGTCCACGGCGGCCTGCGCTACTTGCAGATGGGCGACGTGCGCCTCGTTCGCGAGGCGCATCAGGAGCGGCGCTACCTGATGAGCGTCGTCGCGCCGCACCTCGTGGAGCGGTTGCCGTTTCTCTTCCCGCTCTACCGCGGCGGGCCCCACCGGCCGTGGGTGGTGCGCACCGGCGTGCTGCTCTACTCGGCGCTCGCGCGCGCCAAGCTGAACGGCCGCGTGAGCACGAAGCGCGCGCTGCGTCTCGTGCCGCAGCTGCGCACCGAGGGACTGCATTCCTCGGCGCTCTACGCGGACGCGCGGACGAACGACGGCCGCCTGACCATCGCGAACGTACGCGGTGCCGCCGACCGGAACGCGGTCGTCCTCAACTACGCCGAGGTCACCGCCGTGCGCGACGACGGCGCCGACGTGCTCGTCGACGGCCAGACCGTGCGTGTGGCGGCGCGCCTGGTCGTCAACGCAACCGGACCGTGGCTCGACAAGATCAGGCGGCTCGAGGACGAGAGCGCCGCGCCGTCGGTGCGCCTGAGCAAGGGCGTGCACCTGATCGTCGACGGTGGCGAGGGCTGGAGCGCCGCGGTGACGATCCCGCACGACAAGGTGCGCGTCAGCTTCGCGATCCCCTGGGAGGGGAAGCTCCTGCTCGGCACGACCGACACGCTGCACGAAGGCGAGCCGGAGGACGGACGCGTCACCGACGAGGACGTGCGGACGATCCTTGAGGAGGCCGGCGAGGCCGTGCGCGATCTCGGCCCGGTACGTGCCTCGTTCTGGGGGCTGCGCGTCCTGCCGGGCGGCCCGGGCGCGACCGCGAACGCGCGCCGCGAGACCGTCTACACGCGCGGACCGTCCGGAATGCTGAGCGTGGCCGGAGGGAAACTGACGACCTACCGCCGGATCGCGCTCGACGCGCTCGAGCAGCTCGGCGTGCGCGACCTCAACCGCCGTCCGCGTCCGCTGCCCGGCGCGACGGGCCTCGCGCAGATCCCGTGGCCCATGGAGCTCGACCCGACGACGCGCGGGCACCTGCTGCATCTCTACGGATCGCTCGCGCCCGAGGTGCTCACGCCCGCGCTCGAGGATCCGTCGCTGCTCGAGCCGCTCGTCCCTGGCCGCCCCGACCTGCGCGCGCAGGAGCTCTACGCGCGCGAGCGCGAGTGGGCGCGCACCGACGAGGACGTCCTGCGTCGCCGCACGACCGCGTGGCTCGCCGGACTAGACTCGGGGGATGTCTCCGAGGTACCAGCGGCTGACCCAGCCGCTCGTTCGTGACCAAGGAGAGCTGAGGCCGGCAACGTGGGACGAGACGCTCGACCGCGCCGCGTCCGGTTTCCGCAAGGTGCTCGACGAGGGCGCCATGACGGGCATCTTCAGCTGCTCCAAGACCACGAACGAGTTGAACTTCGCCACGCAGAAGTTCAGTCGGGTCGTCCTGCATTCCAACAACGTCGACAGCTGCAACCGCACCTGACACGCGCCTAGCGTCGTCGGTCTGGCGACGGTGTTCGGTGCAGGTGGCGGTACCAGCTCCTACGAGGAGCTGCGCGAGTGTGCGGACCTGATCGTGCTCTGGGGCTCGAACGCGCGTGAAGCGCATCCGATCTTCTTCCACCACGTGCTGAAGGCCGTGCATCGCGGCGCCAAGCTGATGGTGATCGACCCGCGCCGCACCGTCTCCGCGCAATGGGCCGACCTGTGGCTCGGGCTCGACGTCGGCACCGACATNNGAGTTCGTCGCGCGCGCCACGAAGAACTTCGACGCCTTCCGCGAGTCCGTCGAGCCGTGGACGCTCGAGGAGGCAGAACGCGTGACCGGCGTGCCCGCCGACGCGATCCGCGAGCTCGCGCAGGCCTGGGGCAACGCGAAGAGCCCGCAGATCTGCTGGACGCTCGGGATCACCGAGCATCACATGGGCGTCGACAACGTTTTTGCGCTGATCAACCTGTCGCTGCTCGTCGGCGGCGTCGGCCGCTACGGCGCCGGCCTGCAGCCGCTGCGCGGCCAGAACAACGTCCAGGGCGGCGGCGACCTGGGCGCGATCCCGAACAAGCTGCCGGGCTTCCAGGACNNCCGCCGAAGAAGGGCCTGCACCTGACCGAGATGTTCGAGGCGATCGAGCAAGGCGACCTGCGTGCGCTGTACGTCGTCGGCGAGAACCCGGCGCAGTCGGAGGCCGACCAGACGCGCGCGCGGAAGCTCTTGCGCGACGTCGACCTCCTCGTCGTCCAGGACATCTTCCTGACGAAGACCGCCGAGCTCGCCGATGTCGTCCTGCCGGGCTGCGCCGGCTGGGCGGAGTCGGAAGGAACGGTCACCTCGAGCGAGCGTCGCGTGCAGCGGGTGCGCAAGGCGCTCGACCCGCCGGGCGAGGCCCGCGACGACATCGAGATCGTCTACGAGCTCGCCAAGCGCCTCGGCTCCGATCTCGGCAGCACGCGTCCCGAGGACATCTGGAACGAGGTGCGGACGCTTTCGCCGATGCACGCAGGCATGACCTACGAGCGCCTCGAGGAGCTCGGCGGCATCCAATGGCCCTGCTGGGACCTCGAGCATCCCGGCGACCAGTTCCTGCACGCGCGCCTGTGGGACGACGTCGTCGAGGAGCGCGCGCCGTTCATGCCGGTGAAGCACTCACCGCCGGTCGACGTGCTCGACGACGACTTCCCGCTGCGGCTCACGACGGGACGCCGGCTCGAGTCGTTCAACACGGGCGTGCAGACCGGAGGGTTCAGCTCGCCGCTGCATGTCGGCGGCGAGGCGCTGCTCGTCTCGCCGGAGGACGGCGCGCGCTACGGCCTCGTCGACGGCGGCCGCGCGCTCGTCACCTCGCGCCGCGGCTCCGTCGAGGCGCCGGTCGCCTTCGCCTCGAACCTGCGCCCCGGCCTCGCGTTCATGAACCTGCACTTCCCCGACCTGGTCGAGACGAACGTGCTCACGATCGACGCCACCGACCCGCTCTCCGGCACCGCGGAGTTCAAGGCGACGGCGATCCGCGTGAAGGCTGTCTAGTGGACATCAACCTGCTCGAGGCTGCGCCAACCGACGCCGAGCGCGAGGCAATCGACGCGGTTGTCGGTGAGGCGGACGCTGCGAGCGACCGCGTCGCGCGCGCCGACCGGACGCGGCGGCATCTCCTTCTCCCCGCACTGCGCGCCGCGCAGCTGCGGGTCGGCTGGGTGAGCGAAGGCGCGCTCGGTTATGCGTCGCGCCGGCTCTCGGTGCCGCCCGCCGATGCCTACGGCGTCGCGAGCTTCTACGCGCTGCTCGCGCTCGAAGAGCGCCCGTCCGACCTCACGCATGTCTGCACCGACCTCTCGTGCGCACTCAAGGGCGCCCGTGTCGGGCCGGGCGAGCATCCGAGCCCGTGCCTCGGCCTCTGCGAGCGAGCACCGGCTTCCTACCGCACGATCGCCGGAGCGGCGCCGCGCGAGCTGCAACTGCCCGAGACGGGGCCGCCGCTGCCGCAGGCCGGCGACCCGTCGCTGCGCCTGCTGCGCCGCATCGGCGACGGCATCGATCCGACGTCGCTCGAGGCGTACGGCGGGTTCGAGTTGCTCAAACGGGCACGCGAGCTCGGCGCGCAAGCCGTGATCGCCGAGCTGACCGACTCGCGCCTCCTCGGCCGCGGCGGCGCCGCGTTCCCGACCGGCGTCAAGTGGGAGGCTGTCGCGAAGCAGCCCGCGCAGCCCCACTACGTCGTCTGCAACGCCGACGAGTCGGAGCCGGGCACGTTCAAGGACCGCGTGCTGATGGAGAGCGACCCGTTCGCGCTCGTCGAGGCGATCGCGATCGCCGCCTTCGCGACCGGCAGCGACCAAGCGTTCATCTACGTGCGCGCCGAGTATCCACTTGCCCACGAGCGGCTCAGGAACGCGATTGCGCAGAGCCGGCCGCACCTCGACGGGATCGAGATCGAGCTGCGCATCGGCGCGGGCGCATACGTGTGCGGCGAGGAGACGGCGCTCTTCCAGTCGATCGAAGGCTACCGCGGCGAGCCGCGCAACAAGCCGCCGTTCCCCGCCGAGGTCGGCCTCTTCGGCAAGCCGACCGCCGTGAACAACGTCGAGACGCTCTTCAACGTGCTCGAGGTGCTGCGCGACGGTGGCGCCGAGTACGCGCGGACCGGGACCGAAGGCTCGACCGGCACGCGCCTCTTCTGCGTCTCGGGCTGCGTCGAGCGGCCGGGGCTCTACGAGCTGCCGTTCGGCGCGACGCTGCGCGAGTTGCTCGACCTGGCGGGCTCGGCGCCGCCGAAGGCCGTGCTGCTCGGCGGCGCCGCGGGCGCGTTCGTGGGACCGGAGCTGCTCGACCTGAAGCTGACGCACGAGGACGCGCGCGCGGCCGGAGTAACGCTCGGCTCCGGCGTCGTGATCGTCTACGACGAGCAGGCCGAGCTGGTGCCGGCGCTGCTGCGGATCGCGGAGTTCTTTCGCGACGAGTCGTGCGGCCAGTGCGTCCCCTGCCGCGTCGGCACCGTCCGCCAGGAAGAGGCGCTGAAGCGCCTTGCGGCCGGCACGCCGCACGCCGACGAGCGCGAGACGCTCGCCGAGCTGGCGCAGGTGATGCGCGACGCCTCGATCTGCGGCCTCGGACAGACTGCGGCGAATGCGATCGAATCCGCGATCGTCAACCTCGGAGTCTTTGCATGACCGTTGTTTCGATCGCCGCCCCGAAGAAGATGCGCGAGCTGACCGTCGACGGACAG
>PLDP01000088.1 GCA_003136795.1 Actinomycetota bacterium | reverse complement strand
GAGGCGGCCGCGCGCAGCGCGGCGCGAGGGGCTGCGCGCTCGATCCGCGCGGTGATGTCGACGAGGAAGCCCTGCAGCACGATCGGCCGGTACTCCCCGTCGCGAACGGCGACCGTCTCGTCGAGCACCCACACGACTCGGCCGTCGGCGGCGATCAGCCGGTACTCGAGCCGGAAGTCCTCGCCCGTCAGGTGCGTGCGCTCGACTTCGGCGAGCACGCGGTCACGGTCGTCCGGGTGCACGCGTGACGCGTAGAAGCCCTGATTCAGCCAGTCGCTGACCGGGAAGCCGAGCATCCCCTCGATCTGCGGGCTCATGTACGTGGTCTGCACCGGCATGCCGATCGAGTTGATGTACGTCGCGAGCGGGATCTGCTCGACGAGCGTGCGGTACTTCGCCTCGGTCTCCCGCAGGCGCTCTTCGCGGTCGCGTCGCTTCGTGACGTCGCGCAGGGAGACGGCGAAGAGCATCGGGCCCGGAACGTCGACGCGCGTGATCGCGATCTCGGCCGGGAACGTGCGGTGGTCGGAGCGAAGAGCATTGATCTCGAGTCGTGAGCCGAGCAGCGGGCCGCTTCCGTTGGCGAACACGCCGGCCAGGTCGTCGCGTTGCTCTTCGGCGACGGCGAGCTCGAGGAACGGCTCGCCGAGCACGTCTATGCGCGCCCAGCCGAGCGTCTCCTCGGTGGCCGGGTTCACCTCGACGACGAGGCCCTCGTGGTCGACGATCACGACGCAGTCGATCGACGCGCGCAGCACGGCGTCCTTGCGGCCCTCGCTCGCGGCGAGTGCGCGCTCCGAGCGCTTGCGTGCCGTGACGTCGAGCATCGACGCGATGATCGCCACGACGTCGCCGTGGGAGTCGCGGATCGGCGCCGCGGACACGCTGATGTCGATCGGGGTGCCGTCGCGGTGGAGACGGCGCAGGTCGAGGTCTCGCATCGTCTCGCCTTGCGCGATCCGGGTGAGGTTGTCGAGAAAGTATTCGACCTCGTCCTCGGGAACGATCGGGCTGAGGCGTCCGATCACCTCGTCCTCGGTCCAGCCGAACATCTCGCAGGCCGCGGCGTTCCACGAGCGCACGCGCCCGTCGAGGCTGAAGTCGACGATCGCGAACGGTGACGCGTCGATCAGCGCGCGGTGGTGCTCGTACGCGTTCTGGATCTCTTCGAACTGCGCGGACTGCTCGAGCGCGGTCGTCGCCTGATTCGCGAAGGCGCGCAGGATCTGCAGGCGGTCGGCGTCGGGCCGTAGCCGGTCGACCGGGTCGTCGGCCCAGATGTAGCCGATGCGGCGGCCGCGGCGGTCCTGCAGCGGCACGAACAGCCAATGGTTCTGCCACGCGTCCGGCCCGCGGCCGTCGCGCTGAGAGCAGTACCCGGCCGGGCGGGCGGGCAACAGCTTGCGGGCTTCCTCGTGCGGGATCAGGAAACAGCCCTCGATGTCGAATTCCGGCTGCAGCAGCTGCTCCAGCTCGTCCGCCTTCAGCGCGGCGCCGATGTTCTCGCTCTCCGCGAACCCGATCGCAGCGGCAGTGTTGTGCCATCCTTCGTCGTTCAGCAGCTGCACCGCGACCTTGTCGAAGCCGAGGGCGTCGGAGATCGCACTGCACACCTGGGCGAGCAGGGAGGTTGCGTCCCGCGTCTCGTTCATGTGTGTCGACACTTCCAGCAGGCGCTCGAGCGCGTCGCGGTTCGCCTTGGCGCGTGTCGTCTCCTGCGCCGCCTCGACGGCGATTGCGGCGTGCTCCGACACGGCGACGAGCACGTCGATCTCGTCTCCGCTCGGCTTGCGGCCCGAGATCGGCTCGTCGACGGACAGGATCCCGAGCAGTCGTCCGTCGCTGCCGCGCATCGGCGCGAAGAGCGCGTCGTCCGGGTGCCAGGCGTTCGGGTCGTCGCTCGCCTGGAAACCCGGCGTGTACGTCGTGGCCGAGTACTCCGCCCAGTCGAACTCGCCGTGCGGGACGAGGTAGGCGCCACGCTGCAGGAACCGCTGGTCGAGCAGCTGCTCCCAGTCGGCGACCTGGTGCACCTGGCCGAGGAGCGTCTCGCGCGCTTCGTCGCTGCCGAAGACGGTGCTGACGACAAAGTCGTTCCATTCGCGGCGATAGAGATTGACGACGACGGTTCGGAACGCGAGCGAGTCCGAGACGGTCCGCGCGACCGACGAGAGGAGCTCGGGCAGCTCGTCTCCGGTCCGCACCAAACGGGTGACCTCCAGGAGGCCACGCAGGCGCGAAAAGATCGTCGATTGGCGCAAATCGAGAGTCGCCACAGCACTTCAAGCATCGGTTGCCTCGAGACAGCCGCTCTCCCCCTTTCGAGGGAGCTAGGAAAGCGGGATTTGGCTCTCTGCCTGCTCGATCACGAGCGGATCGTGGGTCGCGCACACGATCGCCGCACCGGTCGATCGGGCGAGCCGGTCGAGCAGGATCGCAACCGAGATCGCGTTCGCGCCGTCGAGGCGCGAGGTCGGCTCGTCGGCGAGCAGGAGGGCCGGCCGGGAGACGATCGCCCGGGCGACCGCGACGCGGGCGCGCTCTCCCTGCGAGAGGCGGGCGACCCGCTGGGCCGCGCGCTCTGCGAGGCCCACCGACTCGAGTGCCTCGAACGCTGCGAACCGGCCGCCCTCGAGCCCACGGAGGGCGAGGACGAGCTCGACGTTCTCGAGCGCCGACAGGTGCGGCACGAGGCCCGTCTGCTGGCCGACGTAGGCGATCTTGGCCCGCCGCAGCGAGGCTCGGCCGGCGCGGTCGAGGGCCGTCAGGTCGGCGCCGTCGACTGTGATCGCTCCCCCGTCGGGGAGCTCGAGCCCCGCGAGCAGGTGCAGGAGGGTGGTCTTGCCCGAGCCGGAGGGGCCGGTGACGGCGTGCAGGCGGCCGGAGCGCAGCTCGACGTCGATCCCGTCCAGCACGCGCGTCTCCCCGTAGGACTTGCGCAGGCCGCGAGCCTCGGCGACGACCCGCGACTCGACGAAGGTGTCTGACACCGAAACGGTGCCAGACACCTTTTCGGGCCTGTCACCCGCGGGACTGACCACCACTCCACCCGCTTCGAAGCGGGCAGTCGCCCTCGCCCCGATGCCGGCGCGCAGGAGCAGCTCCTCGGGCAGGCGCAGCCAGCCACCCCGTCCGACGACGATCGTGTCGCTCTCCCCGCCGTCGCGCGACCACTCCTCGGAGACCCGGCCGTCGCGAATCCGCACGATGCGGTCGGCGATGCGGGCCGACTCCGGGTCGTGGCTGA
>PLDP01000269.1 GCA_003136795.1 Actinomycetota bacterium | reverse complement strand
AGCAGCAGGCAATTCGCGCCCTCGAGCATCAGGAGCAGCAGCTGCAGGCGCGTCCACTCGCCGCCCGACAACGTCTCGAGCGGCCTGCGCACCTGCTCGTAGCTGAACAGGAACTTCATCAGCCGCGACACCGCCTCGCCTTCGGAGATCGGCGCGGCGCGCCGGACGAGCTCGAGCGGCGTCGCCTGCGGGTCGAGCGGGCGTCTGTTCTGAGCCAGATACCCGAAGCGAATCGACGGGCCTGCCTTGCGCTCGCCGTCGGCCGGCTCGAGCTCGCCCGCGAGCACCCGCAGCAGCACCGACTTCCCCGCGCCGTTCTCGCCGACGACGCCGACGCGCTCACCACGCAGCACGGTCAGGTCGATGCCGCCGAGCACCGGCCTGCCGCCGAGCTCGACGCCCACCCCCGCGAGCTCGACCACGCGTTCGCCGCCGCGTGCGTGCGGCCGCAGGTCGAGCGCGATCTTGCGCCGCTCGAGCACGGGCCGGTCGATCTTTTCCATCCGGTCGATCTGCCGCTGTTTGTTGCGCGCCTGCTTGATGTGCCGTTCGTCGACAACCCGGTTCGCCCAGTCCTTGAAGCGGCGGATCGCCTCCTCGAGCCGCGCGATTTCCTTCTGCTGCGTCACGTAGGCCTGCTGCCGGCGCTGCAGCTCGAGCTCGCGCGCGACCGTGTATGCGGAGTAGTTGCCAGGCCACATGCGGATGCGGCCGCCGTTCAGCTCGGCGATCTCTGCCACCGTCTCGTCGAGCAGGTAGCGGTCGTGGGAGACGGAGACGACCGCGCCGTCGAATCCGCGCATCAAGTGCTCGACGCGCTCGCGCGCCTCGATGTCGAGGTGGGCCTCGGGCTCGTCGAGCAGCAGGACGTCGGGGTCGCGCAGGAGGCAGGCGGCGAGACCGACCAGCTTGCGCTGCCCGCCCGAGAGCACCCGCGTCGGCTTCGCAAGGTCGCCGTCCTCGAGGCCGACGTCGACGAGGAGCGCGCGCGCCCGCGGCTCGAAGCCGGGCCCGCCGGCGGCGGTCCAGCGCTGCAGCAGCTCCTCCTGCCTGCGCAGCAGGCGCGACATGCGGTCGAGGTCGGCGCCGGCCTCCCCGATGCCGCGTTCGACGGTCTCGAGCTCGTGCTCGAGCTCGTCGAGGTCCGGCCGCGCCGCCCGCAGCGTCGCGAGCGGGTTGCGCGCGTCTCCTTCGAGCTGCTGTGGGAGGTAGGCGGCGACGAGCCCCCGGCGCTGGGTCAGCTCGCCGGCGTCAGCGACCTCTGCGCCGGCGAGAATGCGCAGCAAGGTCGACTTGCCGCCGCCGTTCGGGCCGATCACGCCCATGCGCACGCCCGGCTCGACGTCGAAGTCGAGGCCGTCGAGGATCAACCGCGAGCCGAAGCTCTTGCCGATGCCGCGTGCAGCGAGCAGTGCCATGCCAACGCTTGTAACACAGTGTTACTTGGGCAGCGAGAGTGCGCCGTCGCGGTAGTAGGCCCGGGCCTGCGCCTTGAAGTAGCCGCCGTCGTCGTCGGCCGAGAGCGACGCGCGGACGTTGCCGTTGATGGGAGCCGGGTTCGTCACGCCGTCGTTCGCCGCGTCGCAGGCGCAGGTCGCACCGTCGGCGCCGCGGCCGAAGAGGAAGCCGACGAAGCCCGCCGCGACGTAGGCGCGCAGGTGCGCGCGGCCGCCCGGCCCGAGCAGCCACTGCACGCGGTTGTCCTGGTAGTGATCCCACGTGTTGTCCATCGCGCGCATCACCGTGTTGCCGAGCGGGATCTGCCACGCCACCATGCGCACGCCGGCGAGCTGCACGAAGGTCTGCGCGTACAACAGGTGCCGGTGGAAGTCGGCGGCGTTGAACCAGGTGTTCGGATTGCCGTTGATCTTCGCGTAGAAGCCCGCGTCGCGGTCGGAGAAGTCTTCGAACGAGACGTCGAACCGCGCATGCAGCGCGAGGTAGAACGCGGCGGACTGCGCCGCGTACGCGCGCACGGTTGCATCCGGGGGGTCCTCGGACGCGATGTCGTGCTTCGTGCCCCAGCCGCTCATGTGGTAGGCGAGGAGCACATTGGGCGCGAGCCGGTTGCGGAGCGCGATCCAGTGCTGTGCGAACGAGGCGGCGAGGGCCGTCGCGTTCGCTTGCTCGAGGTAGCCCCAGAGATCGGGCTCGACGTGCACGACGACGGGCTTCGCGCCGCGCACGCGCTGGAACAGCAGCTGGACGTCGCTCCAGTAGGACGCCATCGTCTGAGCGTTGCGCAGGTTCGCGAGATCGGCGTGCGCTTCGCCGCCGCCGCCCGGCTTGGACTGCAGGAGCATGTAGTAGCTCAGCACCGGCACCTCGCCGTGCGCCCACGAGTCCTGGACGTACATCGAAGCGAACGTGCCGTCCGGGTTCCAGGTCGCCCAGCCCTGGCCGGTGTTCACGCCGCCCGCGAGGTACTGATAGCGAAAGCCGAACGGCGCAGCCTTGTGCAGTGCAGCGGCGCCGCCGGGCGCGTCGCTCAGGCCGATCTGCAGCGTGCGCGGCCAGTGCGCCGGGAGCGGCGGCAACTTGGCAGCGGAGGTCGCGCCGGCGCCTGGCGCCAGCACGAGGAGAACGAGCAGGAGAGCGCTACTTGAGCTTAAGGGCCGCGCACGAGCTGCGGCTGTGGTTCCCGGCGCGGTCGACGGCGACGACACAGAACCTGTATGTGCCCTTCGGCGCCAAAGCCGGAACGTGCCAGCCGAGGAAGTACGTGGTGCCGAAGGCAACCGGGCCGAAGCCGGTCTTCTCGGTCGCAAACGACTTGCCGTTTCGCTTGATCGTGGCGAGAGCCTTGGCGACGCCGAGATCGTCGTAGATGCGGAAGCGGAGCTTCACCGTCGCGCCGCGCTTGCCCGTGCTCGCGATCGCGGTGCTGGTCGGCGCCTTCTTGTCGCTCTTCGCCTTCGCGGTCGTCCCGGAGCCGTTCAGGCCGGTCGGAATGCCGGCGGTCGAGCTCGACGTGGTGGTGGTCGTCGTCGTGGTCGTCGACCCCGCCTGGTTGACGGTCAAGCTAACGGTGCTGTCCGCCGCGCTCGAGACTCCCTGCTGAGAGGTCGCGGTCGCGGTCAGCGTCTGTGCTCCGTCCACCGTCACCTTGGTGACGACCTGCAGATGGCCGGCGGGCACGCCGCTCGAGAGCCAGTCGAGGAAGCACTTCAGCGCGGACGTGCTGACTGCCGTGCACGCAGATCCGCGATCGGCGCTCGACGACACGAACTGCAGCCCGGCCGGCAGCGTGATGTTCACGTACAGGCCCTGCGCCGGCTTCAGGTTCTTGTCGGTCACGGTGAGGAAGAAGGTCACGTTGTCACCGACGTTCGGCGTGACGCTGCTCGTCGTGCCGATGACTGCGAGGTCGGGTGAACCGGCCCCACCGCTACCGCCCGAGCTGCCGCCACCCGAACTGCCGCCACCCGAACTGCCGCCACCCGAGCCACCAGAGCCACCCGAGCTCGGCGGAGCTGCAACGACGGTGACCGTCGCATCGGCGATTGCGTCCGTGCCACCGCCGGTGTTCACTGCGGTGACGACGACGTCGACCGGCGACCCGACGTCGGCGGCCGTGAGGGCGTACGTCGAGCTCGTCGCCCCTGGGATGTCGGTGCAAACGCTGCCCGCGCAGCGCCGCCAGCGATACGTGTAGCTCTTCGGCGAGGAGCTGGTCCAGGCACCGTCGGTCGTCGAAAGCGTCTGGCCCGCCTGCGCGGTGCCGGAGATCACCGGCCGCGTCACGTTCTGCGGCGGGATCGACTGCACGATCGCCGTCGGCAGGCTCACGGACGTGCTGCTGACATTACTCGCGTTGGTGGCCGTCTCCTGGTAGCGAAGCGTTCGATCGCCGATCGCCTCCGCCGCCGTGATCGTATGGAACTCCGGGTCGGTGGGCAACGCCATCGTCCCGTTCGCGCCCGTGATGTCGACGCAGTTGAGCCCGCGCGAGTCGCACAGCCGCCACTGGTAGGTGTACGAGGTCGCGCCGGTGAAGGTCGCGTGATTCCCGGTGATGATGTACCCCTCGCGCACGATTGGTTGGGACCAAGACGGATCGCCGGTGAGGAGGGGCGGCTGTGTCGCCGAGGCAGTGCAGTCGGAGGGGAACGAGAAGTGGTCGATCCAGCCATCGTCGACCAGCGACGAGTCCTGGTACGGGCCGAAGAACCAGAACGTGCAACCGTCGATTGGGTCGAGCGAAAGGGTTGTGTCGCGGCCCCACGTGTCACCGAGCGTGTACGGCGTGCCGTTTGCCAGGACATGATCCTGGTTGTACGAGCCGCTGGTCGCCTCGGTGTAGCCGAGCGCCGAGTCGTACGACGGGGTCGTGCCGCCTCCTGGCAAGGGGCCGCCGTCAACGCCGGTCAGGGCGTAGGCGAGACCGACGTTGCCGTTGTTGTCGAGCGCAACGGAGGGCAGGAACCGGCTGTTTCCGTCGGCCGCGTTGTAGATCCCCTTTGCACCGGCACCGATGTTCCAGCCGGCGCCCCCGATGTTGGTCAGCTTGAACCACGCGGGGTCGGCCACGCTGTTGCCGTCATTGACCGTCTCCACCGCGGCCAGGCTCTCGGTGCCCCCTGGCGTGCGGTTCCACTGGAGACGACCGCCAAGCTGAGGCAGGGCGTCGTAGGCGTCGGCGCCCACAAGATTGGGATCGAGCGGCTTGTCCGAGTACGCCTGCGCAAGCGGTTCGAGCGGGCCCCCCAAGCCGCCCTGGGCCATGCACGTCGACCAGTAGAGCGTCGGCGACTCGGGGCAACTGAACTCCGTGTCGACGTTGAAGCCCAAGCCGCCCGGGTTGGTGAGAATGCTGACGGCCGGCGTGAACGTCGAGGTCGTGCTTCCCGGCGTCCAATCAACGTGGAGGTCCCACAACTCGAGACGGTCACTGTGGTTGAGCGGATCGTCGTGCGCCTGCAGGTAGAGCTCCGGGGCGTTGGCGAGCGGCGCGATCGGCCCGTTGATGTTGGCCGGCAGCATCCCGCCGAGCCCCGGCGTCACACCTTCGAGGTCGAAGTAGCGCGACTGCGCCGCTGCGCCCGTGAGCATCTTCGCGCGCTCGAGCGCGAGGGCGCCCGCGCCGGCCCACGTGCCGCTCGCCGTGTGCTGATTGAACGAAAGGTAGTAGCCGT
>PLDP01000147.1 GCA_003136795.1 Actinomycetota bacterium | reverse complement strand
GCGGTCGCGGTGCATCCGGACGACGAGCGCTACCAGCACCTGATCGGGCGCGAAGTGATCGTGCCGTGGGTCGAACGACGCGTCCCGGTGATCGCAGACGAGCGCGTCGAGCGCGAGTTCGGCACGGGCGCGCTGAAGATCACGCCGGGTCACGACCCGACCGACTTCGCGATCGGCCGCGACCACGGCCTGCCTGAGCCCAGCTGCATCGGGCCGGACGGCCTCGTCACGGCCGAGGGCCTGGAGGGGCTCACGCAGAAGGAGGCCAACGAGCGCATCCTCGCCTGGCTCAAGGAACGCGGCCAGCTCGAAAAGCGCGAGCACTATCGTCACAGCGTCGCCGTCTGCGAGCGTTGCAAGACGCGGATCGAGCCGCGCATCTCGCTGCAGTGGTGGTGCGCGATGGACGAGATCAAGCAGCCCGCGCTCCAGGCGCTGCGCGACCGAAAGATCGTCTTCCACCCGGAGAGCCAGCACCGCTTCGCGATCGACTCGCTCGAGAACGCGCCCGACTGGAACATCTCGCGCCAGATCTGGTGGGGTCATCAGATCCCCGCCTGGACCTGCCCCGACGGCCATCTGACGGTCGAAGAGGAAGAGCCCGCGGTGTGCGCGGAGTGCGGTTCGAGCGAGCTGACGCGCGAGACCGACGTGCTCGACACATGGTTCTCGTCGGCGCTCTGGCCGTTCGCGACGCTCGGCTGGCCGGAGCAGACGGATGACCTCGCGTACTTCTATCCCGGCCATCTGCAGACGACAGCGCGCGAGATCATTCGCCTCTGGGAGAACCGCATGATCTTCTCGGGGCTCGAGCTGATGGGCGAGATCCCGTTCAGCGACGTCGTCATCCACACGACGGTGCTCGCGCGTGACGGTCGGCGAATGTCGAAGTCGCTCAAGACGGGCATCGACCCGCTGGAGCTGATCGAGAAGCACGGCACCGACGCAACGCGCTACGGCCTGATGAAGAACTCGCTCACGCAGGACGTGCGCTTCTCGGATTCCGCCCTCGAGGAGGGCAGCAAGCTTTCGAACAAGCTCTGGAACGCGGCGCGCCTGATCGTGACCGCGTGTGAGGGCGCCGCGCCTGCCGAGCGGCCGTCGTCGCTCGAGGAGAGCTGGATCCTCGCCCGGCTCTCGCAGGTGCAACGCGAAGTCGAGCGGCTGCTCGGCGAGTTCGACTTCGCGCACACGATGGACGAGCTGTACCACCTGACCTTCGACGACTTCTGCGACTGGTACCTGGAAGCGGTCAAGGCGCGGCTCTACGACGGCGATGCGGACGCGCGCGCAACGGCAACCGCGGCACTCGAGCGGCTGCTGAAGCTGCTGCACCCGGTGATGCCTCACGTGACCGAGGAGATCTGGTCATACTTGCCCGATCGTCAAACAAGGCTGATCGTCGCGCC
This sequence comes from Actinomycetota bacterium, assembly GCA_003136795.1. Taxonomy (GTDB): domain Bacteria; phylum Actinomycetota; class Thermoleophilia; order Gaiellales; family Gaiellaceae; genus PALSA-600. The sequence goes on along the minus strand of PLDP01000147.1, from coordinate 5,052 downwards.
GTGGCCCGAAGCAGGCGACGAGTCGAACGCCACGGCACTCGACCGCGTGCAGGACCTCGCGCAGATGTTCCGCCGTTCCGGCGTCGTGCCGCAACTCGACGGAGACGAGAAGCGCATCTTCGACGCGGTCGTCAAGCCCGAGCGCGCGAAAGGGAACGGCAATGCCGACGCCGAGCGCGAGCGCCTGCGCACCGAGATCGCTCGTGCCGAGAAGCAGCTCGCGAACGACCGGTTCGTGCAGAACGCCCCGGACGACGTCGTCGCGGCCGAGCGCGAAAAGCTCGAGCGGTACCGGCGCGAGCTCGATGCAATCGGCGACTGACTGGCTCGAGACGCTCAGTCCCTGGCCTGTCGAGGGCTTCGGCACCGAGCGCATGGTCGAGCTGCTCGGGAGGCTCGGCGAACCGCAGCGCAGCTTCCGGTCGGTGCACGTCGTCGGGACGAAAGGCAAGTCGACTGCCGCGCGGCGGATCGCCGCGACGATCGGCGGTCTCGCCTACACCTCGCCGCACGTCTCCGGCTGGCACGAGCGCCTGCAGACCAACGCGGCCGGCTTCGAGCGCGCCGTCGCCCGTGTGCGCGAGGACGCAGTCGCAGTCGGCGCGACCCAGTTCGAGGTCGTCACCGCCGCGGCGTTCGCCGACTTCGCGGCGCGCGGCGTCGAGTCCGCGGCGATCGAAGCCGGCCTCGGCGGTCGCCACGACGCGACGAACGTGATCGACGCGCCGGTCGTCCTGCTGACGAACGTCGCGCTCGAGCACACCGAGGTGCTCGGCGGCACCCGCGAGGAGATCGCCGCCGAGAAGCTCGCCGTCGCGGCCCTGGGTGCAATTGTGGTGCTGCAGGACGAGGAGTTCGCGCCGCTCGTCCCGGGGCGCGACGTGCGCATCGGCGGCGCGCGCGAGGCGGCCGAGGCGTTTCTCGGGCGGCCGGTCGCCGAGCTCGCCGAAGCGGCGCTGCCCGGCCGGCTTGAGCTCCGCGGGGACGAGGTCCGCGACGGCGCGCACACCCCGGAGGCGGTCGACTGGCTGCTCGAGCGCCTGCCGGGGCCCGGCGACTACGTCGTCGTCGCCTCGATTCTGGGCGACAAGGACGTCGACGGGATTCTCGAACGGCTGGCGCGGGCAGGACGGATCCTCGTGGCCACTCGCTCCTCGAACGAGCGCTCGCTGCCCGCGGGGGAAGTCGCCGCTCGAGCGCGAACCTGGTTCCAGACGGTGAAGACGGCCGACGACCCCCGCGACGCGCTCCGGCTCGCACGCGCCCTCGGGCCGCGCGTCCTCGTCACCGGTTCGCTCTACCTGCTTGCCGACCTGACCCATGACGAGTGAAATGCATACGATGTCGCGCTCCGGTGAACGCATCAGTGTCTTCCTGTTCGCCCTCTTCCTGCTGGCGCTTTTCGTCGGGCTGGCATTTGCCGCGGGTTACGGACTAGGGAGAATCCTCCTGTGATCGCAGCGAGCTTCGGCAGCGTCCACGACTTCTTCCACTCCTCGACGTGGTACGTGATCCGCAACCTCGCGATCTTCTTCGTGCTCGTCGTCTGGGTCGCGACCGTCTATTGGGTCAACAAGGACGCGCGCCGGCGGATCGAGGATCCGATGCTCGTCTGGGTCTCGACCGTGCTCGGCGCGATCCCGTTCATCGGCCCGGTGATCTACATGCTCTTCCGGCCGCCGGAATACCTCGAGGACGTGCGTGAGCGTGAGCTCGAGATCAAGGCGATGGAGAAACGGCTCGGCGGCGGCAACCTGCACTGCCCGGTCTGCCGCGCGGACGTCGAAGAGGACTTCCTGATCTGCCCTGTCTGCACGACCAAGCTCCGGCAGGCCTGCATCACGTGCAACCGCCCGCTCGAGGCGCTCTGGCAGGTGTGCCCGTACTGCGAGACGCCGATCGACCAGGACGACGACATCGTGCCCCTGGCCGAAGCCAAGCGTCCGCCGCGCCGGACCCGGTAACGTCCTCGGCCGCATGGCCGTCGAACGCACCCTGATCCTCGCCAAGCCCGACACCGTCGAGCGGAGCCTCGCCGGCGAGATCCTCGCGCGCTTCGAGCGCCGCGGGTTGAAGCTCCGGGCGGCGCGTCTCGTGACGGCGAGCCGCGAGGTCGGCGAGACGCACTACGCCGAGCACAAGGAGAAGCCGTTCTTCGGCGAGCTCGTTGCGTTCATCACCTCGGGCCCGACGCTCGCGTTCGTGCTCGAAGGAGAGGGCGCGATCGCCACGTGTCGCAAGACGATCGGCGCCACGAACCCGGCCGACGCCGACCCCGGCAGCCTCCGAGGGGAGTTCGCGCTGGCGATGCCGAATAACCTCGTGCACGGCTCCGACTCGCCCGAGTCGGCCGAGCGCGAGATCGGGATCTGGTTCCCCGATGGACTGGCGTAGCGACGCTGCGAAGAACGCCGCGCTCTGGACCCAGTCGAACGCCGAGTACACCGACGAGCACGCGGCCGACAACTGGGCGCTCGACGAGATCTCGTGGGGCATCTGGGGGATCGACGAGTCCGAGCTGAACGTCCTCGGTGACGTCCGCGGTCTCGACGTCGTCGAGCTCGGCTGCGGCACGGCGTACGTCTCGGCGTGGCTCGCGAAGCTGGGCGCACGTCCAGTCGGCGTCGACATCACGCCCGCGCAGCTCGCCACCGCGCGCCGGCTGATGGCCGAGACCGGGATCGAGTTTCCCCTGATCGAGGCCGACGCGGCGGAGACCGGCCTGCCGGACGCGTGCGCCGACCTCGTCGTCTCCGAGTACGGCGCGTCGATCTGGGTCGACCCGTATCGCTGGATCCCGGAAGCCGCGCGCCTGCTGCGGCCCGGCGGCCGGCTTGCGTTCCTGCGCAACTCGACGCTCGTGATCCTCTGCTCCGACGACGAGGTGCCGGCCAAGGAGCACCTCGTCCATCCGCAGTTCGGCATGCATCGCTTCGAATGGCCGGAGGGCGGCGTCGAGTTCCATCTTCCGCACGGCGAGTGGATCGCCCTCTTGCGGGAGCATGGCTTCGAGATCGAGCGGCTGATCGAGATCCAGGCGCCGCCCGACGCCGAGACGCATCACCGGTACTCCTACGTCACCGCCGANNCGGACCCGTTGATCCTGGCTTCGACCTCGCCGCAGCGGCGCGCGATCCTCGAGCAGCTCGGGATTCCGTTCGAGGTCGTCGCGCCCGACTTCCACGAAGCGCCCGGCACGTCGCCGCTCGAGCGCGCGGCGGGCAAGGCGCGCTCCGTCGACGGTGGTGAGCGCCCCGTGCTCGGCGTCGACACCGAGGTGCTCCTCGACGGCGAGCTGCTCGGCAAGCCGGCGAACGCGACGGAGGCCGAAGCGATGCTGGAGGCGCTCTCGGGCCGCCAGCACGAGGTGTGCTCCGGTCTCTGCCTGCGCACACCGGCCTGGGAGGAGCTGCACGCAGAATCGACCTTCGTCACGTTCCGCACGCTCACCCCGCGCGACCTTGCGCACTACCTCTCGGGCGACGAGTGGGAGGGGCGCGCGGGGGCGTACGCGATCCAGGGCCTGGGCGCGAGCCTCGTGGAGCGGATCGAGGGTGACTTCCTGAACGTTGTCGGCCTGCCGGGTGCGCTCCTCGTGCGCGTGCTCGCCACCCGGTTCCCGGGTGCGTACGGCTTCGGCTGATGCCGCGGCGCAACGGGCCGACGGTGCACGAGGACCTCGAGACGCGGTGGCTACCGGTGCTTGCACCGCACCTGCCGTTCGACGTCCCGCGCCCCGTCGCCCGTGGGCGCCCTGGCGCGGGCTACCCGTGGTGCGCCGGAGCCGGCAGGGGGCCGGGGAAAGCCGCTCGCCTGGCGCGACCAGTGGGTCCGCGTCGCGCTCGAACGCGTCGACGCGCCGGGCGCCGTCGAGCTCTGGGAGGAGGCGCTGCGCGCGCCCGAGTGGGAGCGGCCGCTCGTCTGGATCCACTGCGACCTCGACGCACGGAACGTGCTCGTGCGCAACGGACGCCTGGCCGCGGTCCTCGACTGGGGCGGCGCGGGCGTCGGCGACCCAGCGATTGACGTGATGGTCGCCTGGAAGCTCCTGTCCGGCGAGACGCGCGATCGGTTCCGCGCCGAGCTCGACGTGGACGACGCGACGTGGCTCCGCGCCAGGGGCTGGTGCATGTCGCAGGCCCTGATCGCGCTCGGCTACTACACCCCCGAAAACAACCCTCCCTTGCACGCCGAGGCAACACGCTGGTTGGCGGAAGTGGTCGCAAGCTAGAGTGGCCGCGGTTCCATGGGCATCTTCAGTTACCTCACCGGCTTTGGCGGCCGCGACATGGCGGTCGACCTCGGCACCGCCAACACGCTCGTCTACGTGCGCGGCCGCGGCATCGTGCTCTCGGAGCCCTCGGTGGTCGCGATCGACCAGCGCACCGGCGAGGTGCACGCGGTCGGCCTCGAGGCGAAGCGCATGCTCGGGCGCACGCCCGGGACGATCAGCGCGATCCGCCCGCTGAANNTGCGCCACTTCATCCAGAAGGTGCACCAGCATCGCTTCGCGCACCCGCGCGTCGTCGTGTGCGTTCCGTCGGGTGTGACGGGCGTCGAGAAGCGCGCCGTCGAAGAGGCGACGCTCTCGGCAGGCGCGCGCAAGGCGTACCTGATCGAGGAGCCGATGGCAGCCGCGATCGGCGCGGGCCTGCCCGTGGCGGAGCCGACGGGGAACATGATCGTCGACATCGGCGGCGGCACGACCGAGGTCGCCGTCATCTCGCTCGGCGGGATCGTCGTCTCACAGTCGCTGCGCGTCGGCGGCGACGAGATGGACGAGGCGATCATCAATCACATCAAGCGCGAGTACAAGCTGTTGATCGGCCAGCAGACCGCCGAAGAGATCAAGCTCGAAGTCGGTTCGGCGTTCGCGATGAAGGAAGAGGTGCAGGCGGAGGTGCGCGGCCGCGACATGCTTTCCGGCCTGCCGAAGACGGTCATCCTCTCGAGCGAGGAAGTGCGGCACGCGCTCGAGGAGCCGGTCAACCAGATCATCGACGCGATCAAGTCGACGCTCGACAAGACGCCGCCCGAGCTCGCCGCCGACAT
>PLDP01000180.1 GCA_003136795.1 Actinomycetota bacterium | reverse complement strand
AGCAGCAGCCAGGCGAGCAACGGCCAGAAGCCCGACACACGTGAGGCGCCGAGCAGTGAGAGCCCGCAGGCACCGACGCCCACGACGAGGACCGCGCGCTCGCCCAGCCGGTCGGCGGCCATCCCCCACGGCACGAGCGTGACGACCGAGCCACCGAGCGACGCGCCGAGCAGGATCCCCGTCTGGCCGAGCGAGAGGTGGTAGCGGTCGCGCAGCGCGGGCGCCATCACGGCCACGCCGAACCAGATCGCCGAGTACGTCGCCTGCGCGAACGTGCCCGCCGCGAGGACGGCCCAGCGGTACCTCGAGGTCAGAGCCCGAACGGGTTGGTCGGCCGCGTGCCCGTGTACGTCACGACCGACTTCGTCTCGAGGTAGAGGTCGAGCGTNNTTGATGCCGACCGTCCCCGACTTGATCTTCGCCGCGATGCGATGGCCCTTCCCCGGGTCGCCGGTCCACACGGTCGCCATCAGTCCGTACTTGACGTCGTTCGCGATGCGGACCGCGTCGTCCTCGTCGTCGAACGGGATCACCGTGACGACGGGGCCGAAGATCTCCTCTTGCGCGGCGAGCAGATCGTTGCCCGCGTTCGCGATCACCGTGGGCGGATAGAACGCCCCCGGCCCGTCGCCGATCGCGCCGCCGGTCGTGATCTCGGCACCCTCGCTGCGCGCGCTCTCGACGAAGCCGTGCACCTTCTCGCGATGAGACGGCGAGATCAGGGAACCCATCTGCGTCTCGGCATCGAGCGGATCGCCCACCTTGACGCGCTGCGAGAGCTCGGTCACCTGCGCGACGACGTCGTCGTACATCGAGCGCTCGACGAGCAGGCGCGAGCGCGCCTCACACGACTGGCCGGCCGACGCGAAGATCGCCCACACGCTCGCGGGGATCGCATCTGCGAGGTTCGCATCGGCGAAGAGGAGATTCGGGCTCTTGCCGCCGAGCTCGAGCGTCAGCCGCTTGATCGGGTCTGAGCAGAGACGCATGATCTCGCCGCCGGTCTTCGTCGAGCCCGTGAACGCGATCTTGTCGACGCCGGGATGCTTGACCAGGTACGCGCCGGTGGTCGGGCCGTCGCCCGGGACGATGTTGATCGCGCCGGCGGGGAAGCCGACCTCGGAGGCGAGCTCGGCGATGCGCAGCACCGAGAGCGGCGTCTGCGGGTCCGGCTTCAGCACGACAGCGCAGCCGGCTGCGAGCGCCGGCGCGAGCTTCCACGTCGCCATCATCAGCGGGTAGTTCCACGGCACGATCTGTCCTGCGACGCCGACCGGCTCCTTCTGCGAGTAGAAGAGCAGCGAGCCGCCGATTGGATTCGAGCGGCCTGCGATCGTCGCGATCGCGGAGGCGTAGTAGCGGAAGTTCTCCGTGGCGCCCGCGATCTCCGCCTTCACCGACGAGATCGCCTTGCCGACGTTGCGCGACTCGAGCTCGGCGAGCTCCTTGCGGTTCGCCGTGATTGCGTCGGCAAGCGCGTGCAGCAGGCGCGAGCGCTCGGTGCCCGGCGTCTTGCCCCAGGCGCCGTCGAGCGCGGCACGGGCTGCGTCGACCGCGCGGTCGACGTCGGCCTCGTTCCCCATCGCGGCGCGCGCGAGCACCTCGCCGGTCGCCGGCTCGCGGACGTCGCGCAGCTCGCCGGAAGCTGCCTCGACCGTCTCGCCGTCGATGAAGAGGCCGTAGTCCGTGGTCGCGACAGCCATCGCGTGGAGCCTAGCGAGCCGCGGCTCTGAGGTCGCCGATGCGCACGTGCTCGGTGAGCAGCGTCCGGAAGCGCGACGGGTCGCCGCCGATGTAGGCGCGGCAGAGATCGCGCCCGGCGGAATAGGTGATCACGTAGGCGCGCCAGGTCGGATCGGTGACGAAGCGGACGCTGTGCTTGGCCTGCTCCGGCGTGTTGAGCGACCAGCGACACACGAACGCCTCGACCTCCTCGAGCGAGCTCCCGTCCTCGTGGATCGCGAGCGCCGCGTCGAGGCCGACGGTGCCGAGCCGCTCGCCGGCCTTCGCGATCCGCTCGGCCAGCTCCGGATCGGCGAGCTCGAGGCCGTGGCGGCGGATGATCGCGTACGCCTCTTCCTTGCCGGCGTCGTCGAGGACGACCTCGATCCCTGTCTCGGCGATGCCCTCGCTGAGGACGGCCTGCGGCGTCGGCACGAGCTGGATGCCCTCCTCGATCTTCCCCTGCTCGCGGATCAGGAGCTGCTCCTTGACGGCGTGCTCGGTGTGATGGCCCGGGTAGACCTCGTGACCGCCGAGCTTCAGCAGGTCGAGACCGCTGGTCGGTAGATCCGTGTTCAGCACGACCCGGCTGCACAGGTCGCCCTGGTAGTAGTTGAACGCCCACCAGGGCTCGTCGGCGACCGGCTCCAGCTTCACCTGCTCGCCGCGCGGCAGGTCGAGGAGCGCCTCAGTGCGCGCGCGCAAGACCGGCAGCAGGTCCTCGAGCACGGCGATCGCCTGCGCGCCGGGACAGCGATGTCGTTCGCGCCAGGCCTGCCTGCGCTCGGAGAGCGAGCCCTCGCCGGGCAGCAGCTCGTCGAGCTCCGCGTGCGCCTCCTCGTACACCGACACCGGCGTTCGCTGCGGCCGCACGCCGTAGCAGCCTTCGACCTCGTCGCTGTAGGAGATCTCCTCGCCCGCGAGCACCCGCGCGTACGTCGCGCAGCCGTTCACCTGGTCGCGCAGCCAGCCGTCCGGGAGCGAGTCGCGCAGCTGCACCGCGTCGGCGGCGAGCTCGGCCGCATGCACGGGCGGCTCCTCGTCGACCACGTCTTTCAGGTCCTGCGGGCCGTAGTAGGCGTCGACGAGCCCCTCGACATGCTTCCCGAGCCGCAGGCCGAGCAGCAGGTAGTCCTCAGCCGCGTTCAAAGAGAGCCGCCTGTCCTTGTCCCACCCCGACGCACATGGTGGCGACGCCGTAGCGGCCGCCGCGGCGGCGCAGCTCGTGCAGCAGCGTCACCGTGAGGCGCGCGCCGCTCATGCCGAGCGGATGGCCGATCGCGATCGCGCCGCCNNATCCCGAGCGAACGCGCCTTCTCCTCGGATGCGACGACGACCGCGGCCGCGCCGTCGTTCAGGCCCGAAGAGTTGCCGGCGGTGACCGAGCCGCCGCTGCGAAACACCGGCTTGAGCGCCGCGAGCTTCTCGGCCGAGGTGTCCGCGCGCGGGTGCTCGTCACGCACCACGTCGCCGACGGGCACCAGCTCGTCCTCGAAGCGCCCCGCGTCGGCCGCGGCGGCCCAACGCGTTTGTGAGCGAAGCGCGAACGCGTCCTGGTCCTCGCGCGAGACCACCCAGCGCTCGGCGACGTTCTCGCCGGTCTCGCCCATCGTCTCGAGCGGGAACAGCTCTCCCAGGCGCGGGTTCGGGAAGCGCCACCCGAGCGTCGTGTCGTACAGGACGCGGTCGCCGCGCGGAAACGCCGTGTCGGGCTTCGCGGTGACGAGCGGCGCGCGCGACATCGACTCGACGCCGCCCGCGACGAAGAGGTCGCCGTCGCCGGCAATCACCGCGTGGCAGGCGCCGACGATCGCCGCGAGCCCCGATGCGCAGAGGCGGTTGACCGTGACACCGGCGATCGAGTCCGGCAGGCCCGCGAGCAACACCGCCATGCGCGCGACGTTGCGATTGTCTTCGCCGGCCTGGTTCGCGCAGCCGAGCCAGACATCTTCGATCTCCTCTGGCGGCACACCGGCACGCTCGACCGCCGCGCGAACGGCGATCGCGGCGAGATCGTCCGGGCGCGTCCCCGCGAGACCGCCGCCGTAGCGGCCGACCGGCGTGCGCACCGCGGAGAGGATCACCGCTGTGGTCATGCGAACTCCGGCTCGAAGCCGAGCAGCCGCTCGATCGCCTCGCGGCCGCGCTCGCCCATGTCGAGCGTCAGGTCGTTGACGTACATCGCGACGAACTCGTCGGCGGTCGAGGCGTCGATGCCGCGGCCGAAGGCCATCGCGTAGGCCATCGCCTCGTCGCGATTTCCGAGGCCGGCGTCGATCGCCTCGCGCACGACGGCCGAGACATCCGCGAGCCGGTCGAGGTCGCGGCGCGCCGCGACGAGCCCGAGCGGCAGCGGCAACCCCGTCTCGTCCTGCCACCAGACGCCGAGGTCGAGCAGCTTGTGCAGCCCGTGCTCGGCGAAGGTGAGCTGGCCCTCGTGGATCAGGAGCCCGGCCTCGGCGCGGCCCGANNGCGACAGCCGGGTAGGTGCCCGCCGAGAGCGCCGTCACCTCGAGCCGGGCCTCGAGCGCCCATTCGTTCAAGGTCTGGATATCCGAGGCGACGAGCTCGAATTCCAGGCCGCGCGTGTCGATTTTCCCTGCCTCGAACGCCCACGCCATGAACGCGTCGTCGGGATCGGCGGAATGTCCTATCCGAATCGCCACGCGGTCACGTTACCCTGACGGTAATGAGCCGTAGGCTTGACGGAGGCGAACCAGGAGCGCAGGGGCCGGCTTGGCCGGCCCCGGAGCGGGAATGAGCAGAGCCGGGCTCAGCGAGTCGATCCAGGATTACCTGAAGAGCGTGTACAAGCTCCAGGCCGCGCACGGCCGGGTGACGATCGGCGCGCTTGCCAAGGACCAGTCGGTGTCACCCGCATCCGCCTCGGCGATGGTGAAGAAGCTGGCCGCGCTCGAGCTGCTCGAGCACGAGCCGTACCGCGGCGCGCAGCTCACCGAGTCGGGCGAGCGGGTCGCGCTCGAAGTGATCCGCCATCACCGGCTGCTCGAGCTCTATCTCGCGAAGACGCTCGGTCTGCACCTCGACGCCGTGCACGACGAGGCCGACCGGTTGGAGCATGTGATCTCCGAGGAGCTCGAGGCCCGAATCGATCGCGCGCTCGGCTTCCCGACGCACGACCCGCACGGGGACCCGATCCCCGATGCGAATCTCGAGTGGCCTAGCTCCGGCCGAAGAAGAACCGCTCGAGCGGACCGAGCAGCTCCGCGCGGCGAAACGGCCTGATCTTCGACGCGCCGCCGTCGTCCTCGGAGACGACCGCGTCGTCTTCGAGCGTGTCGTTTGCCGCCTCGAGGCAGTCTTCGAGCTCGTGGCCCTGCCAGACGTAGTCATCCTCGCGCGGCGCCTCGGTCTCGCGGTGCTGCGGGTTCACCTGGCGGCCGACCGCCCAGACAGCGCCGGCCCGGCGCTCGATCCAGATCACCACACGCTCGGGACTGCCTCCGTCGTCGCGACCTTCCACGATCCGCTCGGCGAAGCGCCCGGCTTTCGCGGGGGACTTCACGCCCGCGACTATACAATCGAGTCCGTCAGTGGGAGTCGTCGAGGCAATCAGGGGGATGTTCTCGTTCCTGTCGTCGCGCTCGCAGGGCGAGGAGCGGATCGCGCAGTACGTGATTCGCGAGCATCACCGCGGGCGGCCGCTCGCCAAGATCCTGCAGGACCACTACGTGACGAACCGCTGCACGCCCGAGCAGATCCGGCGGCTCCTCGACCGGCCCGACGTGGTGCACGCGGTCGGCGACGACGACGTCGCGGACGCGAAGGCGCACGTCGCTTCTTAGGAGACGAGCTCGACGACGCGCGCAGCCGCCGCGAGGTCCCATGCGGCGAGCCCGTTCGACTTGAAGACCGTGATGTCGCCGTCGTTCACGCGGCCGCGCAGCTTGGCGGCGACGACGTCCTGCAGCTCGTGCACCGCGGACCAGTCCTGCACGGCGGCGATCAGATCGCCCGCCTCGAGCTGCGCCTGCTCGCGTGAATCGGTGCAGATGAACGACGCTCGCTCCAGCACGGCGTCGTCGAGCTCGCGCGACTCGGGATCGTTCGCGCCGACGGCGCACACGAACGCTCCGTCGCGCAGCCAGTCCCCGCGCAACACGGGCTCCTTCGACGTCGTCGCGGTGACGACGATGTCGCAGCCGCCTGTCTCCTGATCCGTCGCCGCCTCGCAGGCGTGCGCGCGGCAGAACGCCGCGAGACGCTCCTCGTCGCGGCCGTGGACGAGCACGCGCTCGAGCAACGGCAGCGCCACCCGTAGCGCGGCGACGTGCGAGGCGGCCTGGCGACCGCAGCCGATCACGCCGAGCGTGCGCGCACCGGTGCGCGCGAGGTGCTTCGCGGCGACGGCGGACGCAGCGGCGGTGCGGAGCTGTCCGAGGTAGTCGGCCTCGACGACCGCCTCGACCCGGGCGTGCTCGAGCGAGAACAGGACGACGAGGAACGGCGTTCCGCCGGGCAGCCACAGAAACGACTTCAGCCCGGCGTAGCCGAGCTCACGGTCGATGCACGGCATGACCGCGAAGACGCCGTCCGGCAGCTCCACCCGCACGCGCGCCGGGTTGTCGATCACGCCTCGTGCAAGCCGTTCGAAGCACGCCTCGACCGCGGCGATCGCATCGGCAGGGCTCAGGAGCTCGGCGACCTGCTGCTCGGTGACGTACAAGTGCGCCCGGCAGGATTTGAACCTGCGACCCCCGGCTCCGCAAGCCGGTGCTCTATCCCCTGAGCTACGGGCGCGAGAGAACGGTCAGTGTAGCCGCGCAGAACGCCCATCGACGTCGAGCACGGCGTCGTCGGGCACCGAAACACGGACGTAGGCAAGAGCGAGTCCCGGCACCGCGCTCGTGATGCGACCGACCTCCTTGCCGTCGTGAACGACGGGTGTCTCGGGCGCCGGTGCGTCGCCGTCCACCTCGAGCACGCGCAGCTTGCGGTTCACCTTGCCGCGGTAATGCTGCCGCGCGACCGGCTCCTGGCCGGGGTAGCAGCCCTTGGAGAACGAGATCGCGCGCTCGTCGAGCCCGGCCTCCGCCGGCAGCACGCGATCGTCGATCTCCCGGCCGAAGCGCGGGGTCGCCGCCTCGATGCGGAGGCGCTCGAGCTCGTCGCCGCCGAGGCTCGGCTCGACGGCGGCGTCGAGCAGCTCGACCGCAAGCCGACCGTAGTCGCGGTTTGCGATCTCGCCGGTCTCGTCGAAGACGATCGTCGAGCTGTGCTCCTCGAGCTCGATCTCACACTTGGCCGCGAAGCGCATGCGGAGCAGGTGCGCGCGCACCACGTCGCCGAGCTCGGGCTCGGTGAGGAGCAGCACGTCGTCGTCGTCGCGCCGCCAGACGAGAAGCGGCGCGATCACACGCGCCTTCGGCGTCAGCAGGAGCGCGTCGACCGATCCCTCGCCAGGCACGTCGTTCGAGAGCATCCGGTCGAGGAAGGAGACCGCGTCGGCGCCCTGCACGCGCACGTAGGCGCGGGCCCGACTCGCTGCGGCGGGCGTAACGGTTGCCATCGCAACCTAGACTAGACACCGTGTTCAGGTCGAAGGCGGAGCGGAAGGTGCAGGAGGCGGGCTACGACCCGGCGCGACTCCCGCCCGGGCAGTACCTGACCGCCAAGTGGCCGGTGCTCCACGCCGGCTCGGTCCCGCGCTACGACGGCCTCACCGGCTGGACGCTCCGCATCTTCGGCGACGTCGCGAACGAGCTGGAGCTCACCTGGGAGCAGTTCCAGCAGCTGCCGCGCGCCTCGAATGTCCAGGACATCCACTGCGTCACGCGCTGGTCGAAGTTCGACACCGCCTTCGAGGGCGTTCACTGGCGCGAGCTCGCCAAGCTCGCGCAGCCGAGCCCGACAGCGCGGTTCGCGATCGCGCACGCCGAGGCCGGCTTCACGTCGAACGTGCCGCTCTCGTTCCTCGAGGACGACGGTGCGCTCCTTGCGACGCACGGCGACGGCGCGCCGCTCACGCCCGACCACGGCTATCCGTTGCGCCTCGTGATTGCCGGCAAGTACTTCTGGAAGAGCGCCAAGTGGCTGCGCGGGATCGAGCTGTCGTCGATCGACAAGCCCGGCTTCTGGGAGCGCTACGGCTACAACAATGACGCCGATCCCTGGCGCGAGGAACGCTACGGCTTCTGAGAGGCGAATCCCTCGTTCGAGGGATCGAGGCGGCAGCCCCCGGGTCGATACCTGGGCTACTACCCTCCCCCC
>PLDP01000068.1 GCA_003136795.1 Actinomycetota bacterium | reverse complement strand
GCCTTGCGCTGCTCGGTGCGCCCCATGAAGTTGTCGTTCGTCATCACGACACAGGGCGCGATGAACACGTCCTCCTCGAGCGTGGAGTACGCCGTCACGTACGCCTCTGCCTGGATCCGCGTGCCGGCGCCGACGGTCGTGTCGTTCTCGATCAGCGAGCCGCGGCCGAGAACGCAGTTGTCCGCCATCTGCACGCGCTCGCGGATGCAGGACTGGTCGCCGACGATGCAGTTGGCGCCGATCGTCGAACCGGCGAAGACGATCGCGCCGGTCGAGACGATCGTGCCGTCGCCGATCGTCGCCGGCGGCAGCGGTTCGCGCTTCGCGGTCGAGGACGAGCCGAGCGACGGCTGCTTGCCGACGACGGCGTTCTCGAGCACCCGCACGCCTTCGCCGAGCACCGTGCCCTCGTAGACGATCGCGGAGGGGTGCACCTCAGCCATGCAGCGAGTTGGTCAGCATCTCCAGCGCGCGCACGACGCGGGCGCCGTCTCGCGCGACCTTCGACTTGTCGTGTTGGCCGTCGACCAGCTCGAGGAAGTATGTGCACTCGAGTCGTAGTGGCTCCTGAGTGGAGATCTTCGGGATCGAGATGTCGCCGGAGTACAGCTCTCCGGTGGGGCCCGCGTGCTTCTCGTAGACGGTCACCTTGCGCTCGGGCTCCATGTCGTCGAACACGACCATCTTCTCGCGGCCGACGACGGTCATCGTCCGCATCTTGTGCGGGTCGAGCCACGAGAGGTGCATATGAGCGATCTTGCCGCTCGGAAAACGCAGGAAGCAGAAGACGACGTCCTCGACGCCGGGGTGGATCGACGCGCTGCCCTGCGCGGTCGCGAGCTCCGGGTCCTCGTCGAGCAGGTAGAGGATCACACTGAGATCGTGCACGCCGAGCGACCAGAGTGCGTTCTCGTTCGAGCGCACGATGCCGAGATTGACGCGGTTGCCGTAGACGCAGAGCACGTCACCGAGCTCGCCGCTTGCGATCAAGTCCTTCAGCTTGAGGACGCCGGGGTGGTAGAGCAAGAGGTGTCCGGGCATCAGCACGCGGTCCTGCTCGACCGCGAGCGAGACGAGCTCGTCCATCTCCACCGCGCGCATCGCTGGTGGCTTTTCGACGAAGACGTGCTTGCCCGCCTCGAGCGCCTGCTTCGCGAGTGCATAGTGCGTCGGCACCGGCGTCGCGATCACGATGGCATCGAGCGCGGTGTCGGCGAGCAGATCGTCGAAGTTCGTCGTCATCTGCGCGTGCGGATAGCGCGCGGCCATCTGCTTCAGCTGCTGCTCGTCGAGATCGCAGAGCCACGTCAGGTTTGCGAGGTCGTTGAAGTTCCGGACGAGGTTCGGGCCCCAGTAGTTGAGGCCGACGACGCCGATGTTCGTCACAGCTTCCAGACCTTGCCGTCGATCTCGTGCCCCTTGGTGGCGTTGCGGAAGTCGACGATCACCTTGCCGCGGCGCACGAGGTCGCCGTAGTCGATCTGCGAGTGGTTGGTCACGATCGCGACGCAGTCGTAGGCCTCCGGCTCGAGCGGCGCGGAGGTCATGCCGTCGAACTCCGGCACGAACGGATCGTGATAGCTGACCTCAGCGCCGGCGTTCTGCAGCAGGTGGATCAGCTTCTCGGCCGGCGTCTCGCGCCAGTCGCCGATGTCGGGCTTGTAGGCGACGCCGATGATCAGGATCTTCGAGCCGCTGACCGACTTGTTCGCGCCGTGGTTCAACGCCTGCGAGATCAGCGAGCGGCAGAAGTACGGCATGTTGTTGTTGACCTCGCCCGCCAGCTCGATGAAGCGCGTCGAGAAGTCGAACTCGCGCGCCTTCCACGTGAGGTAGAACGGATCGATCGGGATGCAGTGGCCGCCGAGACCTGGGCCGGGCTTGAACGACGCGAACCCGAACGGCTTCGTCGCGGCTGCGTCGATCACCTCCCACACGTCGATCTCCATCCGGTCGCAGAGCTGTGCGAGCTCGTTGACGAGCGCGATGTTGACGGCGCGGTAGATGTTCTCGAGCAGCTTGGTCAGCTCCGCGGCATCCGGCGTCGAGACTTCGTGCACCGTGTCGAGCGCGGCGCGATACACCTCGGCGGCCGCCTTCGTGCACGCCGGGGTGATCCCGCCCACGACCTTCGGCGTCGTCTTCGTCGTCCAGTCCTCGCGACCCGGGTCGACGCGCTCGGGCGACATCGCGAGGTGGAAGTCGGCGCCGGCCTTGAGCCCCGACCCTTGCTCGAGCAGCGGTTGCAGGATCTCGCGGGTCGTGCCGGGCCACGTGGTCGACTCCAGCACGACGACCTGTCCGGGCTGCAGCATCGGCGCGAGACTCTGCGCGGCGCGCTCGATGTAGGAGAGGTCGGGCTCGCGCTGGCGCGAGAGCGGCGTCGGCAGCGCGATCAGCACGGCGTGCGCCTGCTTGACCAGCTCGTAGTCGGTGCTCGCGACGACGAGGCCCTTGTCGACGAGCGGGCCGAGGCGCTCGTCGGTGACGTCTTCGATGTGGCTCGTGCCGCCGTTCAGCGCCTCGATGATGTGCGGCTGCACGTCGATGACGAGCACGCGGCCGCCTGCCTCCGCGAAGGTGACGGCGAGCGGTAGGCCCACGTAGCCCGCGCCGATGACGGCAACGTCGTAGAGGGTCGACTCGGGCACGGCGCTCAAGGGTACAGGGCGGCCGCGATGCGTTCGGAGGCATGACCGTCGCCGTAGAGCGGCGGCGCGGCGACCGGGAAACGCGCTGCCGCGAGCGCGGCGGCGAGCTCTTCCGGCTCGGCCAACCGGTTCGCCCCGGCGCTCACCGTGTCGACCCACTCCGTGCTCGGTCGCAGGGTGACGCACGGCACGCGCAGCCAGTAGGCCTCCTTCTGCAGCCCGCCCGAATCGGTGACGACCGCGTCCGCTTCGGCCATGAGCGCGAGCATCTCCAGGTAGCCGAGCGGCTCGATCGCCTCGACGTTCGCTCCGAGCCGGAGGCCGTGCGCGTCCAGCGCGTGGCGGGTGCGCGGATGCACCGGGAAGACGAAGCGACGCTCGGCTGCGTTGACGGCGTCGACGATCGCGCGCAGCCGTTCGGGCTCGGTGTTCGCCTGGCGGTGGATCGTCAGCGCCGTGTACGGCGGCGCGTAGGAGAGCTCGCGCTGCCGCGCGACGGGCTCGAAGAGCCGGGTCGCGTCGGCCATCACGTCGCCGACGACCGCTCGCCGGCCCGGCACACCCTCCTCGGCGAGCTGCGACGCCGAGCGCTCGTCGGGACAAAGCAGGAGCGCGGACAGCCGGTCGACCTCGATCCGGTTCCGCTCTTCGGGCATCGAGAGGTCGAAGCTGCGCAGGCCGGCTTCGACGTGCGCGACCGGCGTTTCCTCGCCCGCGGCGTGCGCACCGGCGAGGGTCGAGTTCGTGTCGCCGTAGACGAGCACCCAGTCGGGCCGCTCCGCCTCGATCACCTCGCGGATCGGCGCGGTCATCGCCACCGGGTCGGAGGTGCGCAGGTCGAGCTCGTAGGCGGGCTTCGGGATCGCCAGCTCGTCGAAGAAGACCTGCGACATCTCCGGGTCCCAGTGCTGCCCGGTGTGCAGCACGACCTCGTCGATCCCCGCGTCTCGCAGGGCGACCGAGAGCGGCGCCGACTTGATGAACTGCGGCCGGTTCCCGACGACGGAGAGGACTTTGGACACGGGCGCTACGATACGCGGCGCTCCAGGGCCGTTAGCTCAGCTGGTAGAGCAGGGGACTCTTAATCCCAAGGTCGAAGGTTCGATCCCTTCACGGCCCACTCGATTGGTTGGCCCATCCCACTGAACCTGATNNAGGTTCACGAGTTTCGAGCTGCTGCGGTCTCCCGAGAAGCTCGCGAATCTGATTCAGAGAGCGAATCAGGTTCGGTGTGCGCGCAGACTCATCGGATCCGCCGGCGGCATACACTCGCACTCGTGAACCTGCCGCTTCGCGTTCTTCTGCGCATCCTCGGGCTCGGCGCCCTCATCGCGGGCGGGCTTGCACTCGCGCTCGCGGCGTTCGTCGCAGTGATCCTGCTCGGGCCGCTCGTCTTCTGGCTCGCGTGGAACGTTCTCAACTTCGCGGGCGCGGTGGGCCTGCCGGAGCTCGGCTTCTGGGGGATCGTGCTCGCGACGCTCTTTCTCGTCTCGAGCTGGGCGGGCAAGGTCCTGATCGCCGGCATCGTCTTCGTCGTCGACCCGTCGTGGTTCCACGGCTCGGCCGAGCTGCGCTGGCCGGAGCCCACCCTGCGCAACTTCGTCGCGGTCGCTCTGCTCGCACTCCTCGCGGCGCGACCCCATTCGCACGCACGCCATGCCGCTGCAAAACCGCGTTACTCCGCTCGGTGACCTGATCGCGGATCCCGCGCGCGGGACGGTGTACGGGAACCGCGGCTGCCTGCACGACGCGCACGGCGTGATC
>PLDP01000103.1 GCA_003136795.1 Actinomycetota bacterium | reverse complement strand
TGCGCAGGCCGGCGTCGCCGGCGCGCGGGCCGAGCGCGTGGAAGGCCTCCCGCTCGCGCGTGCCCTCGATGCAGTCGGCGACGTACTCCGCGAGCGCGGGGCCGTGCTTGAAACTGTGGCCGGAGCCGCCGCCGACGAGCCACCAGCGGTCGTTCTCGGGATGGCGGTCGGCGATGAAGTGCGTGTCGGAGGAGAGGTCGTACTGGCAGACGCGACCGCCGAGAATCGGCGCGCCGGCGAGCGACGGGAACCGGCGCGCGGCGTAGTCGCGGGCGATCTCTTCCCAGCGCGGCGACGGCATGCGGTCGAGCGTGTCGGGATCGATCGTGTCGCTCGCCGAGTCGGGCGCGATCTTGACGCCGAGGCCTGCGACGTCTCCGTGCCCGTAGAACCCGCCGTCGTAGTCGACGAAGCCGGGAGCTCCTGCCCACGACGAGTCGCCGCCGAGGAAGAAGACGTCGCGGCGCGAGATCTCGACGGCCACGTGCTCGGGAAAGAGCTGCGGGAGCCATGCGCCGCAGGCCCAGACGACGACGTCGCCGGGCGGGTCGTCGTTCGGCGTCATCCGCGCTGTCTCCAGCGTGACGCCGCGTCGCATGCCGTCCTCGACGAGCAGTTGCGTCGCGCGCCGAGCGTGCAATACGCCGGCGCCTGGTTCGTAGAGCACGGCGTGCAGGTCGTCAGTCGCGAGTGAGGGGAAGAGGTCGCGTGCGTCGTTCGGCGCAAGCCACTCGTGCGCGATGCCGAGGCGTTCGAGGACGGGACGGCTCGCCGCCTCGAATCCGTCGTCGCGGCGCGCGAGCCAGGCGAGGCCGACGCCTTCCCAGATGCGCGTGCCGGTCGACTGCTCGAGCTCGAGCCACAGCGTGCGCGCGCGGACGGCGCTCGCCGTGTACCACTCCGCGTCGCCGTGTGCGGCCCGGTGCAGGCGTGTGTCGCCGCCGGATGCGGACCGCACCGTCCCAGGTGTGTGCTGCTCGACGAGCGTCACGTCGAAGCCGCGCAGCGCCAGCTCGCGGGCGAGCGACGCGCCGAANNGATGGTAGTGACCGGCCGGATCGAAGCGCTGCCGCGCGGCGTACAGGCGTGCCGGATCGAGGTCGGCGAACAGGCTGCCTGCCTCGTCCCACAACGGGCGCGCAGATCGAGGCGTGGTGCCGGGTTGCAGGGCGCTTGTAACACTGTGTTACTAGCCGGCGGCGTCGAGCCCGGCCCGGAGGGACGCGACCAGAGCGGACAGTTCGGCCGGCCCGGACTCGGCTGCGGCGACTGCTGCCGAGCCCACGACGATGCCGTCGACGAGTTCTGCGGCTGCGCGGGCGTGCTCGGGCGTCGAGATGCCAAAGCCTGCATAGAGCGGGACGCCCGTGATCGCGCGGACACGCTGGGCGAGCGGCGCCAGGCTGGGGGCGAGCTCGGCGCGCGCGCCGGTCGTGCCGGTCACGGTGACGAGATACAGCCAGCCGTCGGTGCTGTCGGCAGCGAGCTTTAGGCGGGCGTCGGTGGACGTCGGCGCGACGAGCTGCACGCGCCGCAGCTCCGGCCGCACGTCGGACGGCAGGTCGGCCACGATCAGCGATGTCGCTCCGGCCGCGCGGGCGTCGCTCTCGAGCCGCTCCCAGCCGTAGGCATCGAAGATCGAGGAGTACGTCATCGGGATCAGCGGCACGCCGACGCGCGAGCGCGTCTCCGCGAGCACCTCGAGGCACCGCGCAGTGCGCATCCCGGCTGCGAGCGCGCGCTCGCCCGCGCGCCGGATCACGGGCCCGTCGGCGAGCGGGTCGGAGAACGGGAAGCCGAGCTCGACCACGTCCGCGCCCGCCTCGACCGCCGCCTGGGCGAGCGCCGGCGTGTCCGGCATCGCCATCAGATAGACGACGAGTGTCTTCGTCACTGCGCCAGCACTTCGGCGAGATCCTTGTCGCCGCGGCCCGAGAGGCACACCGCGACGAGCTCGGAACCGCAGTCGAGCGCGCGTGCGAGGGCGTGCGACGACTCGAGCGCCGGGACGATTCCCTCCGTCTCGCAGAGCCGGTGGAACGCCGCAACGGCCTCGTCGTCGGTGCACGTCAGATACTCGGCGCGGCCCGTGTCGCGCAGGTACGCATGCTCCGGGCCGACGCCCGGGTAGTCGAGCCCGGCTGAGATCGAATGCGCGTCCATGATCTGCCCGTCCTCGTCGGCCAGGAGCGACGAACGCGCGCCGTGCAGCACACCGGAGCGGCCGCTCGAGAGTGACGCTGCGCCCGCGGCCTCGACGCCGATCAGGCGCACATCCTCGTCGGGGATGAAGTCGTAGAACATGCCGATCGCGTTCGAACCGCCTCCGACGCACGCGACGACCGCTTCCGGCAGCCGTCCTTCCGCGTCGATGAACTGCTCGCGCGCCTCTCGCCCGATCACGCGCTGCAGCTCCCGCACGATCTCCGGATACGGCGCGGGGCCGACACACGAGCCGATCAAGTAGTACGTCGTCTCGACGTTCGCGATCCAGTCGCGGATCGCCTCGCTCGTCGCCTCCTTCAGCGTGCGCGTGCCAAACTCGACCGGGCGCACCTCTGCACCGAGCAGCTTCATCCGCTCGACGTTGGGCGCCTGCCGGCGAATGTCTTCGCTCCCCATGTAGACGATGCACTCGAGCCCGAAGCGGGCGCACACGGTGGCGGTCGCGACGCCGTGCTGGCCGGCGCCCGTCTCGGCGATGATCCGGTGCTTGCCGAGCCGCTGCGCGATCAGCGCCTGGCCGAGCGCGTTGTTCAGCTTGTGCGAGCCCGTGTGCATCAGGTCCTCGCGCTTCAGGTAGATCCGCTGATCGGGAGCGAACCGCTCGACGCGCGTAAGCGGCGTGGGGCGGCCCGCATAGTTCGTGCGCAGGCCGTGCAACTCCGCATGGAATGCATCGTCGTCGCGCAGCGAAGCCCAGGCCGACTCGAGCTCGTCGAGTGCCGGGATCAGCGTCTCCGGCACGTAGCGCCCGCCGTACTCCCCGTATGAGCTCATCGTGCTGCCTCCACCCACCGGCGTAGCGTGTCATGGTCCTTGACGCCCGGTACGGCCTCGGTTGAGCGCGCCGAGTCGACCGCCCACGGATGCACCGCGTCGATCGCCTCCGCGACGTTCTCCGGNNCGCTCGCCGCGCCGCAACAGCACGGCGTCACGCGAGCGATGGCCGTCCTCGCGCTCGTAGAGCTGCACGAGGTCGGCGTCGGTCTCCTCCGCTTCGCCGACGAACACGGCCACGCGCAGCACCGTGTCGGGCGCATCGAGCAGCGCGTCTGCACGGCGCGGGCTCTCCGCGGCGAGGATGAAGCCCACCAGGTCGGCGCCCGCCGCGACGGCCGCGTCGACGTCTTCCTGGCGCGTCAGCCCGCACACCTTGACGAGCGGCTTCGACAGGAGCTCGTGCAGCTTCGCGCCGGGATCGGGGGCGCGCATCAGCGTCGAGCCAACGAGCATCGCGTCGGCGCCGGCCAGCTCGGCGGCCGCCGCCTGCGCGCGGGTGCCGATCGCGCTCTCCGCGATCACGACTCGGTTGCGCGGCGCGCGGGCGAGCAGCTCGAGCTGGGAGCGGCGGTCGATCTGGAACGTCGAGATGTCGCGCGCGTTGACGCCGATCACCGGCGCGTCGATCTCGACTGCCCGCGCGAGCTCGTCCGCGTCGTGCGCTTCGACGAGCGTGTCGAGGCCGAGCGTGCGTGCGACGCGCAGCAAGGCGCGCGCGGTCTCGTTCTCGAGATCGCGCAGCAGGAGCAGCACCGCATCCGCGCCGGCGTCGCGCGCGGTCTCCAGATCCGTCGGCGTGCCGAAGAAGCCCTTGGCAAGGAGCGGCAGTGTCGTCGCGGCGCGCGCGGCCCGCAGGTCGTCCCACGTGCCGCCGAAGCGGTCGTCGACGAGCACCGACATCGCGCGCGCTCCCGCCTGCTCGTACGAGCGGGCGATCTGCGACACATCGGCGAACGGCCGGATGTCGCCGGCCGACGGCGAGCGCCGCTTGAACTCCGCGATCGCGCCGAACCCGTCGGCTTCGAGTGCCGTCTGGAACCTCATGCGGGTGCCCCAGCCTGCGAGAACGTGACGAGGGCCTCCAGCCGCTCGGCGGCCGCACCGCTGTCGAGCGCCTCGCGCGCCAGGCCGATGCCCTCCTTCAGATCTTTGGCGTGGCCGCCCGCGGCGATCGCACCAGCGGCGTTCAGCAGGATCGCAGACCGGCGGCCGCCGGTCGAGCCTGCGAAGATCTCGCGGATATTCTGCGCGTTCTCGGCGGGCGTGCCGCCGCGCAGCTCCTCGGGGTCGCAGCGCTCGATGCCTAGCTCGAGCGGGTCGATCTCGCGCTGCCGCACCGTCCCGTCGACGACCTCGCAGACGAGATTCGGGCCGGCGGGGGAGAGCTCGTCGATGCCGCCTGCGCCGTGGACGACGAACGCGCGCCGCGCGCCCAGCTGCGCGAGCACGTCCGCGATCACCGGCACGAGGAGCGGTGAGTACACGCCGACGACCTGAGCCCGCGCGCCGGCGGGGTTCGTCAGCGGACCGAGCACGTTGAACACCGTCCGCGTCGCGAGCTCGCGGCGCACCGGCCCTGCGTGCCTCATCGCGGGATGATGAGTCGGGGCGAACATGAAGCCGAAGCCGAGCTCGTCGATCGACTGTGCGATGCGCTCGGGCTCGAGATCGAGCCGAAAGCCGAGCTGCTCGAGCACGTCGGCGGAGCCGGAGGCCGAGGACACAGAGCGGTTGCCGTGCTTCGCGACGCCGGCGCCGGCGGCGGCGGCAACGAGCGCCGCGGCGGTCGAGATGTTGAAGGTGCGCCCGCCGTCGCCACCCGTCCCCGCGGTGTCGACGAGGTCGTCGCGCTTCGGATGCACGGGAATCGCGTGCGCGCGCATCGCCTCGGCGGAGCCGGCAATCTCGTCGGCCGTCTCGCCCTTCAACCGCAGCGCGACGAGAAAGCCGCCGATCTGGCCCGGCGTCGCCTCGCCGGACATGATCGTGTCCATCACGCTGCGCGCCTCGTCGCGGCTCAGATCCTCTCCGTCGAGCAACCGTGCGAGTGCGTCCTGGATCATCCCCGCACACCCTGAAGGAAGTTCTGCGCGATGTCACGGCCAAGCGGCGTGAGCACCGACTCGGGATGGAACTGAACGCCGTCGACCGGCAGCTCGCGGTGACGGACGGCCATCACCTCGCCGTCGATCGCGGTCGCCGAGACTTCGAAGCAGTCGGGCACCGATGTCGCGGCGAGCGAGTGGTAGCGCCCCGCGAGGAAGTCGCTCGGCAGCCCGGCGAAGATTCCGCGCCCGTCGTGCTCGACCACCGTCGCCTTGCCGTGCACGAGTTGCTGCGCCGCTCCGACCTCGCCGCCGAAGACCTGAACGAGCGCCTGATGGCCGAGACAGACGCCGAGGGTCGGCACGCGCCCGCACAGGCGGCGCAGGATCTCCGGCGTCGCGCCCGCGTCCTCGGGCCGGCCGGGGCCCGGCGAGATGACGAGGTGCGACGGGTTGAGCTCGTCGGCCTCGTCCGCCATGATCGCGTCGTTGCGATGGACGACCACCTCCGCGCCGAGCTCCCCGAAGAGGTGCGCGAGGTTGTAGGTGAACGAGTCGTAGTTGTCGATCAGCAGAATCATCCGCCGGCCTCCGCGAGGTCGATCGCGGTCTCGAGCGCCGCCAGCTTGCGCAGGCACTCCTCGTGCTCTGCGCGCGGGTCGCTGTCGGCGACGATGCCTGCGCCGGCCTGCAGCAGCGCGACGCCGTCGTGCAGGACGATGGTGCGGATCGCGATGCACGCGTCGAGCGGCCCGCCCGGCAGCGAGTAGAGGACCGCGCCGGCATACGGGCCGCGACGGTACTGCTCGAGCTCCGAGATGATCTGCATCGCGCGCACCTTGGGTGCGCCCGACACCGTGCCCGCCGGGAACGTCGCGCGCAAGAGGTCGAACGACGAAACGCCGGGCGCAAGCTCGCCGACGACCTCCGAGACGAGATGCGTGATGTGCGAGAACCGCTCCGCCTCGAGGAACCGCTCCACGGAGACCGTGCCCGGCAGGCACACGCGCGAGAGATCGTTGCGGCCGAGGTCGACGAGCATCACGTGCTCGGCGCGGTCCTTCTCGGANNTTCACCGACGCGCGCGTGCCGTCGAGCCTGACGAGCGTCTCGGGCGACGAGCCGACGAGTGAGATGCCGTCGAGTTCGAGCAGGAAGAGATACGGCGACGGGTTGACGCGCCGAAGTGACCGGTAGATGGAGAGCGCCGAGGCGCCCGTTCGGCGCTCCGCCCGCTGTGACAGGACGATCTGGAATGCATCGCCGGCGCGGATGTGCTCCTTGCAGCACTTGACGCCGCGCTCGTACTCGTCCCGGCTCGGGAGGCGCCGGGTGACGCCGCCGGCGCCGTGGAGCTCCGGGGGCGGCGGCGGAACGGGCCGTTCGAGGAGCGCGCTCACCTCGGCCGGATCGCCTGCGAGCACCTCGGCGACCGAGCGGCCGTGGTCGAAGCGTACGAGCATGTCGGCGACGACGAAGCGGCTCTCGGGGAGCCCGCTGCCAGTGTCGGGGAGCCGGACGGTCGGTTCGAGTTGCGCGACGTGGTCGTAGCCGAGGTAGCCGACGACTGGCTCGGCCAGCGCTTCGGCCTCCTCGAAGCTGACGAGGCGGTCGCCGCTGCCGACGAGCGAGTAGCGCCCGAGCCGGCCCTGCTCGACGGACTCGAGCAGGAACGCCCCGCGGCCCGCGCCGCGCAGGTGGAGGTAGGCCCCGAGCGGGGTGAGGAGATCGGTGTTGAGGACGGTTGTGCTGTTCATGGATAAGAAAAACGACCCTCTCGGGTCGTCGGTTGGAGCGGTTCGGGCTGGTCGGCGCGTCGTCTCTCTTACGCGCGCAGGCTCCCGTTCCGCTCGTTGCGCCACGCCCACCAGGTCGGAATCGAGAAGCTCATCTACGGCAAAGGGTAGCGCTCCTGCTTCAATGCGCAAGCCGATGGCGACACCTGAGCTGCTCACCGCGCTTCTGACCGCTTCCGGGCCTTCGGGCCATGAGGAAGAGCCGGCGCGCATCTGGCGCGAGGCTGCCGCGGCGTTCGCCGAGGTCACCTCGGACACGCTCGGCTCGACCTTCGCGCGCGTGCGTGCAGGCGACGGCGCTCCGACGCTTGCGATCGTCGGCCACATCGACGAGATCGGCGTCGCCGTGACGAACATCGAAGAGAACGGTCTGCTCTCGTTCACGCCGATCGGCGGCATCGCGCCCGAGACGCTGCACGGCCAGCGCATCGAGCTGCTGACGAGGACCGGCCGCATTCCCGGCGCGATCTCGCGCAAGCGCGTCCAGCCGGAACAGGTGCGCGACCGGCCGCGCCTCGAGCTCGCCGACCTGCACATCGACATTGGCGCGACGAGCCGTGAAGACGCCGAGAGCATCGTGCGCGTCGGCGACGCCGGCATCTGGGGCGGTCCGCCCGTCGAGCTGCCGAACAACCGCCTGCTCTCCAAGTCGCTCGACAATCGCCTCGGCGCGTACATGGCGCTCGAGTCGGCCCGCCGGATCGCGGAGGCGGGCGACGCAAAGGTCGACGTCGTTGCGGTCGCTGCTGTGCAGGAGGAGATCGGCCTCTACGGCGCCCGTGCGGCGGCCTTCGGGCTCGACCCGCAGCTCGCGATCGCGATCGACGTGACGCCCGCCACCGACTACCCGGGTGGCGACGCGCGGCGCGCCGGCCGCATCGAGCTGGGGATGGGCGCGATGATCGCGCGCGGCCCGACGATGAACAAGCTCGTGACCGACCTGCTCGGCGAGGCCGCCGAAGCCGAAGGCATCGCGCACGCCTACGAGGTCTACTCGCGCACGACGTCGACCGACGCGGACGAGATCCATCTCACGCGTGCGGGGATTCCGACGGGGCTGGTCTCGATCGCGACGCGCTACCTGCACAGCCCCAACGAGATCTGCGACCTCGACGACGTCGAGTCGATCATCAGCCTCGTGGTCGCATTCGCGAAGCGCCTGACGCCAGACCGCTCGTTCGTGCGCTGATGGCCGGCCGCAGCGTTATCGTCAGCGCGCTGCGCACGCCGTTCGGCAAGCTGGGCGGTGGCCTGGCCGCCTACGAGGCGACGCAACTCGGCGGCTTCGCGATCAAGGCCGCGTTGGAGCGAATCGGGCTCGAGCCGCACGAGCCGCAGTACGTGATCATGGGACAGGTGCTCCAGGCCGGCGCCGGGCAGGCCCCTGCGCGCCAGGCGGCGATCGCAGCCGGCCTGCCGAAGGAGACGCCTGCCGACACGATCAACAAGGTGTGCGCCTCCTCGATTCGCGCGATCGAGATCGCGGATTCGATGATCCGCGCCGGTGACATCGACGTCGTCGTCACCGGCGGCATGGAGTCGATGACGAACGCGCCGTACCTGTTGAAGAAGGGACGCTTCGGCTACCGGCTCGGTC
The DNA here is from genome assembly GCA_003136795.1 of Actinomycetota bacterium. Classification (GTDB taxonomy): domain Bacteria; phylum Actinomycetota; class Thermoleophilia; order Gaiellales; family Gaiellaceae; genus PALSA-600. The sequence continues at coordinate 2,386 of PLDP01000103.1, read as the reverse complement.
ACGGCGAGGTGCTCGACTCGATGGTCTACGACGGGCTGACATCGACCTTCGACCAGCTGCACATGGTCCTGCAGAACTCGCAGGTCGCACGCGAGCTCGGCATCTCGCGCGAGACGCAGGACGCGTGGGCCGCGCGCTCGCACGAGCGCGCCGCGGCCGCGCAGGAGGCGGGCCGGTTCGACGACGAGATCGTCCCGGTGGGCGACCTGACCGCGGACGAGGGCATTCGCCGCGACACGACGGTCGAGAAGCTGGCGGCGCTCAAGCCGGTCTTCGACCCGCAGGGGACGACGACCGCCGGCAACGCTCCGGGTGTCAACGACGGCGCGAGCTGCGTGATCGTCTGCTCCGAGGAGTGGGCGGCGCAGCGCGGTCTCGAGCCGCTCGCGACGATCCTCTCGCAGGGCTATGTCGCCGACGACTTCGCCTACCTGGCGCGCACGCCGGCGAACGCCGGCGCGATGGCGCTCGAAAAAGCTGCGAAGACGATCGGCGACGTGCAACGCGTCGAGATCAACGAGGCGTTCGCCTCCGTCGCCTCGCACTCCTCGAAGCTGCTCGGCGCGGACGAGTCGATCGTGAACGCAAACGGCGGCGCGATCGCATTCGGGCATCCGATCGGAGCCTCGGGCGGCCGGATCGTCTCGACGATGGTGCACGAGCTGCGCCGCTCCGGCGGCGGACTCGGCCTCGCCGCGATCTGCTCCGGCGGCGGCCAGGGCGATGCGCTCCTGATCGAGGTTTAGATGATTGATCGGAAATTCATCGCCGCCACGGATGGAGGCCCGCACACGGCGCATTGCGCCCGCCGCGCCCGGCGCCAAGGCCCACCGGCCTTGACCCCGGTCGTGTCGGCCACACTGCTTGGTGCGGGCCTTCCCCGCAGCAACGACAATTCCCGATCAACCATCTAGTGATCCGGGCTGCGGGCGGTGTGGTCATCCGCGACGGCGCGGTGCTGCTCGTCCATCGTCCGAAATACGACGACTGGTCGTTCCCGAAAGGGAAGCTCGAGGAGGGCGAGTCGTGGGAAGATGGGGCAGTCCGCGAGGTCGAGGAAGAGACCTGTCTGCGCTGCGAGGTCAGCGAGCTCGTCGGCTCGACGCGGTACCTCGTCCTGCAGGGCCCGAAAGAGGTGCGCTACTACCGCATGACCTGCGATGGCGAAGCGCGCGCGCAGAACGAGGTCGACGAGGTGCGCTGGGCGCCGATCGACGAGGCGCGCGAGCTACTCACGCACGAGCGCGACCGCGCGCTGCTCGAAGAAGTGTCTGACACCGGTCCGGTGTCAGACACCGGTTAAGCGCTTGCGGTAGCGCACCTCCGGTGCGCGCACTCCCCAACGCTCTTCCGACTTGCGCTCGCCGTCGGGCGACCAGCCGGCGCGCTCGTAGAACGCGCGGGCGCGCGGGTTGTCCTCGAGCACCCACAGCGTCGCTTCGGTGTAGCTGCGGCGCAGCTCGGCCTCGGCCCGCTCGATCAGCGCGCGTCCCGTGCCGGTCGACCACTCTTCCGGCTCGACGTAGATCGCGTACAGCTCGCCGATCCCACGCTCGTCGCGGCTCGGCCCCACCGAGGTGAACCCCGTGACCACACCGTCGCGCTCGGCGACGAACGTCGTCCAGCCCTTGGGTGGGCGGGCGATGCGGTCGCGCCAGCGCTGCGGCTGGATGAAGCCGCCGCGGTCGAGCTCCTCGACCGGGAAGACGTGACGGTAGGCCGCCTGCCACGTGCGCTCCTGCACGCGCGCGATCCCGTCGGCGTCGGCGCTGGTTGCCAGCCTGACCTCCATCGGGTGAAGGGTAGGCTCCTTCGCCGTGAAGTTCGAGCATGTTCTCGTCGTCGGGGCCGGCCAGATGGGCGCCGGCATCGCACAGGTCGTCGCCGCCTCGGGACGGCGCGTGTCGCTGCACGACCCGTTCCCCGGCGCCGTCGAGCGCGGCCTGGCGGCGATCGAGAAGAGCCTCGGCAGGCTCGGCGCCGACGTCGAGGGCACGCTCGCGCGCGTCGAGCCGGCGCCAGACCTCGTCGCGGCCGACCTGCTGATCGAGGCGATCACCGAGGATGCGGCCGCCAAGGAAGAGCTCTTTCGGCGCGCGGACGCGCTGTTGCCCGAGAGCGCGATCCTCGCCTCCAACACGAGCTCGATCCCGATCACGTCGCTCGCCGCGGTGACGAAGCGGCCGGAGCGCGTGATCGGCATGCACTTCTTCAACCCGGTGCCGGTGCTGAAGCTCGTCGAGGTGATCCGCGCCGTGCAGACCTCGGACGAGACGGCGGCGGCGATCATCGAGCTCGCGCGCGAGCTGGGCAAGGAGCCTGCGGAGGTGAACGACTTCCCCGGCTTCGTCTCCAACCGGATCCTGATGCCGTTCATCAACGAGGC